>DAOOUW010000004.1:68785-73469 GCA_035390885.1 Bacteroidota bacterium
GAATACTGCGCAAGCAGTTCCGAACCATCGGGATTGACAACCAGAACTCCTTCTTTTGTGCCAACCCATTTGTTATTCATTCCGTCAACGGCAATGCTTTGAATAACACGCCCGTTGAGAATATAAGAAGAACTCAAACTTGTTGGAGAAAGCGGGTCGAAGAGAATACGAACGCCGGAATTTGTACCGATCCATACATTACCATCTAAATCACCAACAACGTAGAGTACCGTGTTGCTCGGCAAACCATTGGAGGTCGAAAGTTTTCCCCAGCCGCCAGATGTCGTTCCGCTGATAAGTTTTTGTTCGTTGAGGTAGAATAATCCCGGTTGTTTCATATCGGATGGTACGGAGTTCGCCATCCACTTTGTGTTATATTGGTCGATCCAGAGTCCATGGAAGAGCGCTTCCGATGGACTTAATTCGTTGTCGAAATAAGTTGCTGATGTATCGGTATCAAGTCGCACCAAGCTTCTGCCAGAGTATCCTACCCGATTTGTAATCCAGGTTTTTCCATTATTGTCCACCGCAACAGCTCCGGTCACCACATACGCTGGTGGATTTTGGTTTACAGCGCCAGGCAGACTTGGTTTGCTATAGTAATCGAGCTTTCTATAAATAGAATCGCCGCGTAACTCCACAACTCCATTTCCCCACGAGCTTATCCACACTGAATTATTTGCACCGATTGAAACCCAATAGTAATCATCAAAAGGTTGATTGTTTTTTTGCATGATCGGATAGCGATCGCTCGAAAAATTTTTCCATTGACTGTCATCCGATAAATCAGGATTATAACGATAGAAACCTGCTCCATACGCGGGGCGTGAAGCTGCCCAAAGTACTCCATTCTCATCAACTGCAAGACTCGTAAAAATGTTTGATGCAGGACCGTTCGGCAAAAGTGTATCGACACTACCAGACTCGAACTTGAGCACGCCGGTCGTTGGCGTTCCAACATAGAACGCTGTTCCATGCGCAACCGATGAGGCAGAACCATTTGATGATACGATTGGCAGCGGTGTATCGGTAACATATTGCATCATCGAAATTGTAAAACTGTTTCCATTTGTATGAAGTAGAAACAAAGTTTCATTTACTACACACATTTGTTTAACAGAAATCGATGAGAGTTGTGGAAGGGCGGAGAATGCATCGTCAAGATACGCTGCAACGCCACTGGGTGTAGAGACAAGAAGCGTATCGTGAAATAGAATCATCGAGGTTACGCTGGAACTTGATAGCCCATTCAATAGTCGTTGGCTCCATGCATCAGGAGAAGATAAGTTGGATGACAAACGCGATGCCGTTGCAACGCCAGCAGTTGTACCAACCCAGAGTTGATCTCCCTGAACAAGAAATGAAGTAACTTGAGGAGAAGATGTAAAACCAAAATTAGTGTAGGTATCTCCAAATTCCCACTTCGATAACCGAAATTCAGCGACGCCAAAATCTGCTATCACATAGAGCATTGTACCGTTTTGAACGAATCCACGAATTGCTCGCTGCGTCCATCGAGTTGGATCGATATTTTGAATTTCGAGAATCGATTTCCACGATTCCGTTTGTGGATTGAAAACAGAAATTGCTCCCGTCGTGGCTCCTATCCAGATATTTCCATCAGTATCGGTACCTAATGATTGTAGGCTGTTAGAAGCAAGTCCATCTGAGTTATTATACTGTTTGAGTTTCTTCGTTGCAAAATCGTAAACGAACATTCCTCCACTCGATGCCGCATAGAGAGCTCTATCGGTTGCCAGCACGCTTTGCACTTCCTTCATTGAAGTAAAATTCTTCCAGCTTCCAACAGGGAAGGATTGCGCGCTCACTTCCAATGCACTGATTGCTATGACAGCAAAAATTTTCCAATACTTCATAATTTATTTTCGATTTAGTAACTGAAAGAGGGAAGCCATTTCAAATGCGGTAAGCGCAGCATCCCAGCCTTTATGTCCTTGCTTTCCACCAACTCGTTCTTGAGCTTGTCGAAGATTATTCGTCGTCAACACTCCGAAGACCACGGGAATAGACCAACGTAGCGCTGTTGCCTGAATTCCACGAGCAGTTTCAGTTGAGATATATTCAAAGTGCGGCGTTTCCCCCCGAATCACAGCGCCAAGACAAATAATCGCATCCCAGCGTCGTTGAGCGGCAAGTTTATTGGCAACTTGTGGAAGTTCAAAAGCGCCTGGACAATAGAACACTTTCCACTGTTGCTTTTTTACGCCATGCGACTGGAAACATTCTTCGACTCCTTGAAGCAGCTTTGATGTGATCGATGAATTAAATCGGCTCACAACCACAGCAAAACGAAATTTCGACACATCGCCATCGAACATTTTTCGTTGATGATTTTTTTTATTCATACTACTTCTTCTCGAATAATCTTTTTTTCATCTGAACAATATTATGATTGGGAACAAAATACGAACCTAAATTTTTTTCTTCGAACGACGTAACGCCATGGTAATCCGACCCGCCGCTCTCGAGCAGAAAGTAGCGATCGGCAATAGCATGGTAATAATGAACTTGCGGTTCCTGGTGCGATGGATGAATTGTTTCGATTCCATCTAATCCGAGCGAAACAAGTTCTTCAATATCGCCATTCGTTGTATACTTTCCTGGGTGGGCAAGGAAGGAGAGTCCGCCTGCTTGAGCAAGTAAATCAATTGCTCGTTGAGGAGAGAGATGGTACTTCATTTCATACGCGGGACAGTCGGCGCCAATGTAACGGGCAAACGCTTCATGGTATGTTTCTACGTAGCCTTCGTGGAGCATTGCATTTGCTATGTGCGGACGTCCGATAGCTCCTTGCTTTGAATACTGAAGCACTTTGTCAATGGTAAGAGGAATATTGAGAGCATTCAGTTTCTGCACCATTCGCTCAGCGCGCTTCAATCGTTCCTCTCTAAAAAATGATAAAACTTCTAGAAATTCTGTATTTGTGGGATCGAAAAAATATCCAAGGATGTGAATATCCTGTCCATTTATCTCAACGCTCAGTTCAACGCCGGTAATAACTTCAACGCCAACGGTTGCGCCGTACTGTTGAGCTTCCTTCAGTCCGCCAATATGATCATGATCTGTAATTGCAATAGTCGTAATACCTTGCGACTTACACTTATCGATGATTTCTCCTGGCGAGCAAATTCCATCAGAGTAATGAGTGTGAAGATGCAAATCTGCTTTTTGGTGGTTCGACTCTTGAAACTCTATTTCAGCTGCCCCCTTCTCATCATTTATTCCATTCATATATCACGACACTATTTATTTGATATCAATTACAAAGAAGGATGGGAGATTTTTGTTAGACAAACTCCTGGCGAAATGCTTCGTAGTCATTGATAATTAGCTTGTTACCTTTCATTTCAATTTTCCCCTGCTCTGCAAACATATGGAGCATACGGGAAATTGTCTCACGGGATGTGCCAGCCATATTTGCTAAATCCTGTTGAAGAGGAAGTTCATCGATTTCGACTTTCCCTTTCCGAAAAACTCCAAGGTCTTCTGCAAGCATTAGCAGTACATTTGCCACTCGACCAGCTGCATCTTTCAAGGAAAGACTTTTGATTTGCATATCTGCTTTCCTGAGCCGCATTGCAAGCTCCGAAAGGAGCGAGACGGCAATCGAAGGATATTCGTTGAGCATCTGAAGAAAATCTCTTCTGTGAATCATGAACAATTCAGATTTTGTCGTTGCGACCACGCTTGCAGAACGAGCCATGCCATCGAGCAATGACATTTCTCCAAAGAATTCTCCGGGACCAAACATCGAGAGGATCACTTCTCTACCTGTATCATCCATTCTTACAACCTTGACTTTACCAGAAATAATGATAAAGAGCGCAGCGCCGCTTTCCTGTTCAATGACGACAACGTTCCCCTTCTTATGTTTTTGCCGCGTTCCTAACCTTGCAATTTTCTCCAATTCCTTATCATTGAGATCAGCAAAAATTGGCACAGTCCTGAGAAAATGAATTTCTTCTTGTTGCATAGCTGTTCTCCCACTTCATTGAACACATACTTCGAAAATCAATATATTTGCTTGTGTGTTGAGAATCAAGTTTTTTCGAGCGGAGTCGAGAGATTCAGTATCCTCCTTTTCTTTTTCTTATGCTATATAGACATTGCACTGTGAAAAATTTTTCCTTCCGTATACATATCAAACTTTAGCTAATTCCTGTTTTAGATAATCAATAACGGCGACAGGTTGTGGATCTTCTCGGTTGAGAATTGCGAGATATAAAGATACCCAATCTCCATAGTACACCAACGAAAAGATTCGTGCAAGAAGAGATTTCCCTTCACTCTGCACTTCATAGACAGCATGGGCGTATCGACCGACAATTTGTTTCGTAATTTGCTCGCGCACTGCAACGCGTGGATGTGTATCTTTATCTCGTAAAAAAACAACCGTGATTTGTTTCATAAGATCGGGTAAACACTTCCATCCCACCAGTTCATTGTGATTCATCTCCGGTAAAACATTACCGTGGGAAAGTTGTTTTGCATTCTCTGCAAATTGTCCACGCCAGCGAAGATTCACCGTATCCAAATGTTCCGTCGGTGAGTAAATACATGGAAGTGTGCCAAAACATGCTTCCGCAAGTTTCAATGGAGCATTCTCTGCCGATTCTGGATTGCCATAGATTTCAGCTTTCGCTTTCAGCAAAGCAATTGTCTC
>DAOOUW010000004.1:73569-78400 GCA_035390885.1 Bacteroidota bacterium
GAACGCAGCAAATCGCCTCCAATTGCTGAGCCGCCAAGTCCGGTGAGAACAATGTTCTTTACTCCTCGAGCCTGTAGTTTTACTGGCGCAGTCTTTCCAATTTGCACTGCTTCTTCAATTTGCTGAGGGAAATTTAGTATCCATTTGTACATCCCTTTTGGATCGAGAGCTTGAATATCATTGAGCGTCATAAGTAAATCCTTCCTTACATAATGTTATTAGCTTAATGGAATATCGGGAAATTTTTGTTTCATTACTGTTGTAAGATAAGTTTTAATTTCATCTTCCGATCGCATTTGAAGCGCTTGTTCTGCAATCCGTTGCGCTTCTGAATAATGGATAGACCGAATAATCTTTTTGATTTCCGGAAGAACAGTTGGAACAACGCTGAATTCATCCAACCCCAGTCCTATCAGAAGCATTGCTGCAAGTGGATTGCCCGCCATTTGCCCACACATTCCTACCCATACCTGATTCTCTTTCCCGCGTCGAATAATGTACTGTAACGATCGTACAACGGCGGGGTGAAATTCCTGAAATAAGTCAGCCACAATTTCATTCCCGCGATCAACGGCAAGCAAATATTGAATTAAATCGTTTGTGCCAATACTGAGAAATTGCACTTCCTTTGCAAGGTGATCGGTAATTGCGGCGGCAGCCGGCACTTCGATCATCACTCCAATTTGAATCTTCTCATCGTAGGGAAGTCCCTTCTGGCGTAAATCATCTTTTGCCTGTGCGAGGAGTTGTTTGGCAAGCTGCACTTCTTTGATACTCGTTACCATTGGAAACATGATGGCAAGATTATGCTTGACGCTCGCTCTCAGGATTGCGCGCAGTTGATCTAAAAAGATTTGCGGTTTATCGAGCATCACACGAATTCCACGCCAGCCAAGGAAAGGATTGTTCTCCTTGACGCCTTGAGCCATAAATTTATCCCCCCCGATATCGAACGTACGAATAATCACCTGTTTCGGATACATCGCTTCTGCAATTCGGTTGTAATTTTCATACTGTTCATCTTCGGACGGAAAAACTTCTCGTCCAAGGAGAAAACTTTCTGTTCGGTACAGTCCTATGCCATCTGCACCTTGTTGTTTCACGAAGTCCAATTCCTCTAAGAGCTCGATATTTGCAGAAAGCTGAACACGGCGTTCGTCAAGAGTCTCTGCTGGCTCCTTGCGAAGCTTGGCAAGTCTTTGTGTAAATTGTTCATAGTCGGCTTTTTGTTTTTCAAAATACTCAAGAGTTTCTTGCGTTGGATTCAGAACTACCAATCCATTGGATCCGTCGATAATGACTACGTCGTTCGATTGAGCAATTGTTGAAATTTGATGCACTCCTACAACAAGCGGAATTTTCAATGCGCGCGCGAGTAAAGCCATGTGGCTCGTCGCTCCGCCTAATTCGGTAACGTACCCAAGCACATCGTTCCGACTAAAAAGCAACGCATCGGCGGCGGCAAGGTGATGAGAAATGATTACATACGATCCATCAAGTTTCGACGGTAATTTCTGCTCCTCTAAATTTCGGAGAATACGGTTACAGACATCCTGAAGATCGTCGGCGCGTTCACGAGCGTATTCATCCTTCGCACCCGTCATAATGCGATAGTATTTTTCAATTTCATCCCGAACGAGAAAATCGGCGTTCTTCTTCTCCTTGCGAATTCGATCGATGATTGTCGTAAAGAGATAATCATCCTCGAGCAAGAGGAGCTGCGCTTCGAATATCTTTGCCTGTTCCGGTCCTAACCGTTGATCGGCAAATTGGAATATTTTTTGAAGTTCATACTGTGAACGCTCACGAGCTTTTTGAAGCCGTTCAATCTCTTTGTCAATTTCCGTCTGATCCAGCGATCGTACATAGACCGAAGGAGTATGCTTGCGGAAGATGTATGCAGGACCAATAGAAATTCCAGGCGACGCCGGAATCCCTTTGAAACGAATTTCTTTGATTGCAGTACTAGTTGCCATTTTCTTTACCCATTGATATCATTTACATTGGTTCATCAAAGCCGCGTTCAAATAAATCGACCATCGCTTTGCACGCTTCTTCCTCATCGACGCCGTCAAACTTCAGCAGAAGCTTTGAGCCTTGCTCTGCAGCTAATGTCATTACACCGATGATACTCTTGCCGTTGATTTCCATGTCGTCCTTTTCAATATAGAAATCTGATTTGAATTTTGCTGCTAATTTTACAATTGCTGCCGCCGGTCGAGTATGTAAGCCTGCCTTATTTCTGATTGTAACTTCCCGCTGAATCATGCTATACTCCCGCTTAATAGCTGCGATTCAGCACTTTTTCTGTAAGCCAGATCAGCATCTGGCGGGCAGGCGTCTCCGGCAAAATAAAAAGTCGTTCCTTCGCTGTTTCAAGATCCTCTTGAATCCGTTCTTTAGCGGAATTGATTGCTCCAGTATCTTCATAAATTTTTCGATACTTATCGATTTCTTTCCGTGTTACTTTTCTTGCAAAAACTTTTTCGAGAGCTTTTCGTTCATTTCCTTTTGCTCGCCGCATCGCCTCCAGAAGCAAATAGGTTCGCTTCCCTTCCTGCAGATCGCCGCCAATTGCTTTCCCAAATGTATCTTCATCTCCAATAACATCTAAAAGGTCGTCCTGAATTTGAAATGCTCTCCCAAGATGCGCCCCATAGTCAGAGAGCGCTTGAACCTGAGCTTGAGTTCCGCCGCCGATGAGCGCTCCAATTTCTGCGGACGCTGAAAATAATTTCCCCGTCTTTTTTTCAATCATCATAATATATTCGTTAACGTACACCCGAGTTCGGCTTTCGAATTCCTTATCGAGCGCCTGACCTTCGCACACAGTAACAACAGCTTCTGTAAAAATTTGGGAAATCTTTTGAATATTAGGCGTTGCCGTAGAAAGAAGTTCCCGATATGCAAGGGCTAAAAGCACATCGCCAACTAAAATTGCTGTGCTCTCATCCCATTTTTTATGCACCGTCGGACGACCGCGACGCGATGATGCATGATCCATAATATCATCGTGAACAAGCGTGAAGTTGTGAAGAATCTCGACCGCTGCGCCTGCCGAAATCGCTTCAGCGTGCTTGCCGCCCACCGCTTCGCACGATAACAGCAAAAGCACCGGACGAAGTCGTTTGCCTCCTCCTCTAAAAACGTAATGACATGGATTGTACAACGAACGAGGCTGCTGCACAACGATCCTTTTTTTCAAATACCGCTCGACTTGTTTTATGTAGTATTCAAAGTGTAATTCAGGTGTGATAGACATAGGAGTTCCGTTTTTGAACTAATGGTTGTTGTTGAAGATCCGATAACGTTTGCGAACCAGTGAGAAACATCGACCCGCGAAATTCTTTTTCCCATCGGTCGAGCAGATTGAGCGCCGCTCTCTTGCCGCCATTCTGAAGCTCTTTGAGAATTGGACGAGCAACACTCGCATAGTTTGCGCCAAATGCAATAGACTTTGCCATATCAACGCCGCTCGATAATCCGCCTGAAGCAATTACTTGAAATGAATTCTTGTCATTGGTTCTCAAAGCAACAACTTCGCGCAGCGCATCGACTGTTGGAATTCCCCAATCCCAAAAGGCATCGACGACCGATTTTTTCTCTTGTTTCGATTTAAACTTTGTTCGTAGAATTTCGACCCCAGCCCAACTTGTGCCGCCAGCGCCAGCAACATCAATATATTGAACTCCGACATCGAGCGCCTTCGATGCTACGGAAGATGAAATTCCAGCTCCGATTTCTTTGACAATTATTGGAATAGACATTCGCTTTACCAGAAGTTCGAGCGCTTGTAGCACTCCGCTAAAATTTGTGTTTCCTTCCGGCTGAAGAAATTCCTGAAGTGGATTGAGATGAATTGCAAATCCATCCGCTTCGATGAGATCCGCTAAACGAAGAATATTATCGATCGCATTTGGCTTTAACAATTCTGTCGCGCCAATATTCCCAAAGACAGGAATCTCCTTCGACACATTCCGAACAACGGTAAATGAGCTGTGGTACATTTTGTTTTCTAAAGCTTGCCGCTGACTTCCAACGCCAAGCGCAAGCCCTTGCATTGCACAGATTTCGGCGAGTTGCTGGTTGATTCGTTTCGCCGCCGCATATCCGCCTGTCATGCTTGCAATGATGAGCGGGAATGAAAGTGGTTTGCCAAGGAATGTTGTTGAGGTCGAGATGTCGGATAAATTGATTTCAGGCAATGCGTTATGGCGAAAATCCCACTGCTCGAATCCTGTGGTTTTCGTGCGATGGGAGACATCCTCCTGCAGCGTAATATCGACGTGCTGTTGTTTTCGTGATGCTGTTTTCGATGATTTCATAGGCTGTTCACTTCAAATAATAATCAAATGAGCTTGCAGAATCAAGGAAAGAGCGGATTTACATTCAAAAGCAGAAGAGGAAAATATCGTAACATCAAAAATATTGCATTGGCGTTTGGCGGATTTGATTGATTTGTTTCGTCGTGGTGGATTTGAATAATCGCACAATAGTGGGGATTGAATTGTGGGTGGGTTTGCCAAATTGTTCAATTGTTTGTGTTCCCGTGGAGACACGCGGCCGCGTGTCTCCGATGATGATTTCGTTTACAATAAATGATTCAATTTATCGAATTCCCATTTTTGGAGATTGTTAATGATATATTCCCGTATGCGGTTTAAATCATCCTCATCACGAACAACATGTTCGTAATAACCCCGTTGCCATAACGGTTGCATTGGCGTTTTGCGGATTTGATTGATTTGTTTCGTCGTGGTGGATTTGAATAATCGTACAATGGTGGGGATTGAATTGTGGGTGGGTTTGCCAAATTGTTCATTCATTCTTG
>DAOOUW010000005.1:0-71751 GCA_035390885.1 Bacteroidota bacterium
AACGATTCTTCGATCAGTCCCATCATTGCTAATGCAGTTTTCACTGGGATTGGATTTGATTCAACAAAATTGACATTCATTAGAGGAAGCAATTTGTTATGGAGTTCTCGAGCTTTTTCCCATTTTCCGTCGAGAGCGTATCGGATAAGTTTGGAAAATTCTTTTGGCGCTTCATTAGCAACAACGGAAATGCATCCGTCTCCACCAACTGCAATGAGAGGAAGCGCATACGCATCGTCGCCAGAGAGAAGCGAGAAATCCTTTGGTTTATTCCGTGCAATTTCCATGATTTGCATCATATTTCCGCATGCTTCCTTCAGCATTACAACGTTTGGAATTTCTTCTGCCATTCTGAAAATGGTTGCTGGTTCAATGTTTCCGCCAGTTCTTCCAGGAACATTGTAAACAATAATAGGAATATCAACAGCATCAGCAATTGCTGCAAAATGACGGAAGTAACCTTCCTGCGTTGGCTTGTTATAGTATGGACCAACGACAAGAACTGCATCTGCGCCTATTTTTTTTGCAAGACGTGATTTTTCGATCGCTTCTGCAGTGTTATTACTTCCGGCGCCAGCGAAAATTTTTACTCTTCCTTTTGTTTGTTCGATAACAATTTCAAGAATCCGTTCGTGTTCCTCTCTCGTTACTGTAGGATTTTCTCCTGTTGTTCCTAACGGAACGAGTGCATCAACTCCGCCTTTAATTTGAAACTCGACAAATTTTCGCAGAGCTGATTCATCGAGTGAACCGTCTTTCGTAAACGGTGTAACGATTGCTGTGGCTGTTCCTTGAAATTTTTTCCATGAAGACATAAAATTTTACTCCAAAAAATTAGTTAAATAAATCGCGCATCATATCGTCGATTGTGTAAAGACCTTTTTTGTTACGAATCCACTCTGCAGCGAGCAAAGCTCCGAGTGCAAATCCTGAACGATTTTTTGCACTATGTCGCAACTCGATGCTGTCGGCAGATGAATCGAATGTTACATGATGTTCTCCAACAACCGCTCCACACCGCGACGATGTGATATGGAGTTGATGTGGTTGAATTTTACCATGCGAAGTTTCTGTTAGTAATTCCGTTTTCCGTTGTATCGTCTGGAGAAGGATTCCTCCAATTCTCAAGGCAGTTCCACTTGGGCTATCGATTTTATCCTTATGATGAACTTCGTGAACAAAAACATCGTAATCAAAAAATCGGTTAAAGAGCGTTCCCGCCGTTTGAAGAAGATAATAAAAAATATTTACCCCAATTGAAAAATTAGCCGCGTAAATAATTCCGAGTTCGTATTGTCGAGCAAGATTCTCTACTTCTTGCACGCGGTCGTTCCATCCTGTTGTACCAATGACAATTGGTTTATGTAGTTCAGCCCAAGGGCGGAGATCATCAATGAGCGAAGAAGCTGAGGCAAAATGAATAACAACATCCGTTGCTGCACGATCATCTTCCGAACAGGGAGGAAGTGTAATATCGATTTTTGCAGTAATCGTATTTCCGCGTTCGATTGCTAAGCGCTCGATTTCTTTTCCCATTTTCCCATATCCATGCAAGGCAAGTTTCATAACGCTGATTTCTCCTTCTCTTCTAAAATTTGTTTCTCGAAGAATTCTGAGTGAAGTCGTTTCACCGCTTCTTCGACGTCAACTTCATTCACAACGAGACTCATATTGATTTCTGAAGCGCCTTGTGAAATCATCATCACGTTAATATCGCCAAGCGCATTGAAGACTCGGCGAGCAATCCCACTAATCGATCGAATTCTTTCTCCTATAACACAAACGATGGCTTTATCGGTAAAAACATTTACTTCAGCTGTCTGTTCAAGCTCTACAACAATTTGCTCAAGATGCGTTGGATTATCAATAGTGAGCGAAACGGCAACTTCAGAAGTGCTTACGAGATCGACTGGAGTTTTATATTTATTGAAAATCGAAAAGATCATTTCAAGGAATCCATAAGCCATCAGCATTCGGCTTGATATAATGTTGATGACGATAATTCCTTTTTTCGATGCAATCGATTTTACGGACAAATTACTTGTTGGCGGTTGTGCAATGATACGCGTTCCGGTATTTTCTGGATGCTTTGAGTTGAGAACGATGACAGGTATATTTTTTTCGATTGCTGGTAGAATGGTGCTTGGATGAAGCACTTTTGCGCCAAAGTAAGCAAGCTCCGATGCTTCATTGAATGAAATTGTATCGAGCTTTTGTGCATTAGGAACAATGCGAGGATCGGCAGTAAGCACTCCATCGACATCCGTCCAAATCTGAATTTCTTTTGCACCGAGGGAGGCGCCAATAATCGATGCGGTGTAATCTGAACCGCCGCGGCCGAGTGTTGTTGTAATTCCCTTCGATGTTGTACCAATAAATCCTTGCGTCAATGGAATTTTTCCTGATTGAAGGAGAGGTGGAAAAATTTCTATAACTTTTTCATGTACAATATCGAATAAAGGCATTGCAGCGGTAAAGTTGTCGTTTGTAATCATAAAGGTGCGCGCATCGACAAGCTCGACCGGAAGTCCGCGTTGTTCCATCGCTTCTGCGAGGATGAGCGTCGAGAGTCGTTCGCCAATCGATGCAATAGCGTCGAGTGAACGATTCGTAAGTTCACCAAGGAGCGCAATTCCATGGCAAATATTCTTGAGCTCCTCGAACCTGCGTTTGAAACTGAGAATGAGCTGTTGGATCGTAGGTCGGTCGTCAATGAGATTTTCCGCTATGGCGATGTGTCGCTCGAGGAGTTGATTGAGCCGAGCGTGCGCTTCGTCGAGCTGTCCTTCTAAAGACATTGAGGCAGCTTTCAGGAATGTTGTTGTGGCGCCTGAAATTGCTGAAAGCACAACGATTGGTTGTTGTGGCTGTGCCTTTTGAATAATGGATATAACATTATTCATTGCTTTTGCATCTTCGACAGACGTGCCGCCAAATTTCATCACAATCATATTATTCTACTTTCATATCGTGTTTAAGTGTACGAATCTTGTCGCGTAACGAATCGAATTTTTCTGCCGTTCCAATGGTTGTATTAAGAGAAGCGACGGCGTTTGCAAATTCCGCTGCGACGAAAGAATCTTTGGTTTTTAAATATGCAAAAAGATAAGCAGCTCCAAAAACATCGCCGCAACCGGTCGGATCAACGAAAGAACCATTCGTTGGTATGCCGGGAATATCTCGTCGGGATAATTTTTTGTGAATATCCTGTACAATGACGCTGACGCCTCTTTCTCCTCGAGTAATGAGCAATGTATTGACCATCAACGGCATAAGTTGATTCGTGAAAGTAACTTCGTCAAATCGTTCGGAAGTGATTCCTGCAGCTTCTTCTTCGCTCATTTGGATAGAATGGAGCATAAAGCACCATCTCCGCCAATCGGTGAGCGGGCGTCGAAATCGGTTGTGGTTCTGGTCGATTCCTAAAGTCAAAGCATGAAAATCGAAGTGAATAGGAATTCGGTCGTCGCGTGTTTCAATCCGAATAGCATCGAGCGTTTCTAAAGTTATATCGAATCCAGAAACCATGTTAATGAGAATGCCATCGCACGAAAGGAACGATTTGATGCGCTGAAATGGAATAGAAGCGGCAATATCTCGTGAACATTCAGTACGTGTTTGTTTGTCTGATTGGTATATCAAGTGAACTGTATTTGTGAGACCTTTGAATTTAAAAATTCCACTTGTGTCAACATTCTTATATTGTTTCAAGTTGGATATCAGCTTTTCGTAATCGCCATTTCCAACGCCGAACACTGGTTGAAGAGTATCTCGTTCGCTCATTAAATTTGCCAGCGCAGCAATGGTATAGTAAATTCCGCCAAATCGTTCCTCTGTATTCTCTGACTTTCCATCAGAGTGAATAACATCTTTACAAATGTGCCCAATCACGGTTATTGTCATAGTTACAACCTTCGTGTGGGTCCTAAATCCACTAATTGTTGTTCGTTGAGTCTCCACAGAGTTTGACAGGGGAAACAATTCTCATAGAGCGGCTTTCCTAAAATAACAGAATCAACGCCAATTTTCTCTAAGCTTTGAAGTCGTACCAAATCTTTGTAGTTCCAAACGCCGCCGCGTGCGGTTACACGAACTCCGGTTTTCAATGCGATTTCTTTTAACATCTCGTATGGCAGGGAAAGTCCAATTTCGCCTTTTTCCCGTTCACCATAAACAATGCGTGAAATTCCTATTTCTGCCATCTGAAGAGCCAGCTCTAACGGTGAAATTTGTGTGGTTGTTGTGCCGCCTTTAATAACTACTTTTCCCGCTTCCGAGACGATGCCAACTGCAATTTTTCGTGATCCGAATTCTTTGAGAAACTCTTCGATTATTTCTGGTTTTTCGACAGCTGCTGTGTTGAGAATAATACGGTACACTCCTAAGTTAAGCACTCGCTGAATTTCTTCGTATGTGCGCAATCCTCCAGAAACTTGAATCGGAATATCGACTGCCTCGACCAATTGACGAATGATGTCGTCGTTTACAATTCTTCCTTCAGCTGCTCCATCACGATCGATAACGTGAATTGTCTTTGCGTTCTCACCTCGCCAGAGTAATGCCATATGAACCGGATCAACAGAGTATCGATGTTCTGAACCCGGCGCGCCATGGACAATTTCGATACATCGACTTTTACTAATTTCTATCAGCGGGTAAATTAAAATCATATTTTCTACAGTTTGTATTCAAACACAAAAAGCTCAACCAACGAAGTGGTGAGCTACTTGTGTATTCGTAAAATGCGTATTTTTTAAGAGAGATTCAAGGAAGGGTGGAAGAAGCGGCAGGAGCATCTCTCCCATCGCTTCTTCGTCATCAATTTATTTGTGGTTTGTATATTGAAGCATATTCAATAAGAGTCTTTGGCCAACGACATTTGCCGCATCTCTACTTTTTTCAGTTAAATCTTTAAATGCAGCTGTTTGTCCTTCTTCATCAACCGAGTGGAATGAAAGAGGTTTTGTTTTTATTGTTGCAGGAATGTCAAGTGCGCAGAGAATGATTGTGCCTCTTCCGTGTGGAATAATGCTTAGCGCAGAATACACTTCTCTCTTATGGTCAGAAACGCAACCTACGATTGTTTCACCGTTAAAAAGGCGCAAGCCGATTCTGTTTCGATCGTAGGCGGCAAAACATTGGTATTCCCAATTAAATGCGGTTGCCTGCGGAAGTCCATTGAAAAGCGGATGATAACGTACGAAATAGTTTCCTCCGTACCACGATTTCCCTAATTGTCGTGAACCACGATAATCCAATACTTCTTTTTGAGCAAGATAATCAGCCCATTGTTCAACAGCGTTAACAACGATCAGAGTATTTCCGTTGTTGACCCATTCTAAAATATCTGTAACAAGCGCTTTGTCTGGAGGCGGCTGGAATGCTCCCACAAGAAGCCAGCTTCCTTCTGGAGTTCCATTGCGAAAATCCTGAAAGTTTTTTATGCCGACTGTTTTAAGGAATGATTGCAAAGCTTGTGTCGTATCCGCCACCATTCCATCCGCAACAGAAATGGATGGAAGAGTTGTTGCAAATACCTGGTCTGAACCTTCCGTAATGATTTTTCCATTTAATTTTAACTCTGCTTGTACGGTCGTATATCCATCATTACGAATTGGAATGAGGAGATCGCTCTTCAAAAGTTCCCCATACGTTACTCCGCCAGTTACCAATACAGATGATGATGGAAAATGACGAATTCCTGACGAGTCGGTAACTGTAATATCGAGCGTGTAAGCGCCATAGAGATCGACTTCATTAACGATAAAAAAGTCTGCTACAATTGTATCGCCAACAGAAGTAACTTTTCGAGGAATTTTTACAGCAATGTACAGAGGCTGCAAGTATTTTGAGATAAGTTCCGGATTGGCTGCTTTGATGTTGCGATAGTCATCGACAATGCCGGAATGATTTTCCAGGATCATACTTTCCCAACCGTTGATAGCGTAACCATCGGCAACATTATTGATCCGAATATTTTCAATAGCTCTTCCCTGATAGTAATATGAAACATTTCCCATCGAAGTAGTTAACGCATCGACATCTTTGAAAGCAGAAGTGAAATTATTGTTGTGTAGAAAATCATTGTAGGCTTTGTACCACTCAAGATAAGTAGAGGTTTCCCATCCACGCTTTGTACCTGTTTTTTGAATTTCATTATAGATCAATTGTAAACGTGGCGGTGTGCCAATAGCGCCTTCTTCTCCCCAATAAATGATTTCATCCTTTTTATCTGTGTATCGGATGTAATTGGTTGGATTAGTGTAGACGCCGTTATGATAAACTCCGGGTCCACCAGCATGGTGCTGATCGAACCAGCCATAATCATAGAATGATGAATCATAGGGAAGCATATGGAGCTTAAATTGAGGATCCGGTCCCATTTTAATGTTGCCATTGCAGGAATTGTAAGTCAGAATTCGAGTCTCATCGAGGCGATGGGCGTCAGCCATATCAATACTATCCTGGAAACTCGGCAGTGAACCACGTTCGTTGTGCATATTATAAATAATAAGGGATGGATGATTGCGATCGCGGCGAATCATACGGAACAATTTTTCACGACGGCACGGAATATAGAAATCGTGTTGCTTTTGCTGGAGCGGAGTTCGGGGAGTAAAAAGTTCGAACGGAAATTGATAGCCGCCAGGTTCTTCGAAGTAAAGCAGTCCGAGTTCATCAGCATAATCCAGCACATTTTGTGAACCGATTGTGCGGTGGAAGTTCAACATTGTTAAGCCGAGATTTTTTGCTGTAAGTACTTGCTTCTTTGCAAGCTCATCGGATGGCATAATACCGTTGAGTGGCCAGAATCCCCATGAAATTGCTGTAAAGAGAACGGTACGTTTACCGTTAAGGTAAAATTGTTTGTCGCCGTTTACAGTGCGCACTTCGAACCATCGAAAACCAAATCGTTGGTCATATCTATCTTTTGAATGCAGACTGTTCCATTCGGCGCGAAGCACGTAAAGATTTGGTGAATGGATATCCCAGAGCTTTGCATTTTCGACTTTCATAGTCTGATGTACTAAAGAATTTTCATTGGGTTGTAATTGCACTTTCCGCAATTCTTGGTAAACGACCTTTGACGGATTTTTCCATTCAACAACCGAAAGAGTAAGAGTTCCGCTTTCCTCCTGAGAAGATAAATTTGATAAAGAGACTTCAACATCAATTTCATTCGGGGTAGGTTTGTTCTTAATGAAGATGTCTTCGATATACGTTGGGTCAGTCGCAACAAGTTTCACCTTTCCTGTAATTCCACCGAAGCCGTGGCTTGGAATTGTTCTGTAATCTCCCCACATAAAATTCTTGGAATCGCGCCAATCGAAATTTCCATTAGGATCAGTAATGCGCACGGCAATGTCATTCAGTTGACCCAAATTTACTGCTTTTGAAATATCTACATCGAATGGCGTGCTGTTGACAATATCATAGCCGACCAATTTTTTGTTGACGAAAACTTCTGCTCGGAATCGCACACTTTCAAAATGGAGTGTTATGCGTTTGCCTTTTAGGTTATTTGGAATCAAAACTTTTGTTGTAAACCACGAAACTCCGAGGTAATTTCCCGTTACGCCGAAAGAGCTTCCACGTTTTCCCCAAAAATATTCTTCGACTGTTGCGGGAAGTTGTGTGGTAACTGCCAGAGTTTCATTTTCCAATAACCGCCATCCTGCGCTTGGAATATTGACCGGTATCGAGGCGATGTTAATAGGAGGGAGATAAAGCGAATCATCCTGCCACTGTGCGTTTTCATCGATAAAGATTTTCCACTTTTGATTCGATAAATCTTGCTCGAATCTGTTGATAACTTGAGCGTTGGCATTCGACGATAGGAGCAACAGCGTTAGAAGCAGGGAATAACGAAATGATGCAAAAATTTTTTGTACCATATCAATTCTATCCTTTCAAATAGTTAGATGAATAAATAGCATTCACAAGGAGATGAATGAACGAACTTTTATCGGTTTATTTGTACGCGCTTTCTATGGTGTATTTAACACACTTTTAATGAAAATCCAAGCGATAGAAGGAATCTTATAATCGAGGAAGAACATCTTAGCGGGATAATGTTTGTTCATATTCTTCTTTATAACGACGAATACTTTCAAAAAGAGCGGATGCAAGTTGTCGCTGTCCTTGCTCGCTGCGAAGAAATTCCTCTTCTGCTCGGTTAGACAGATATCCTAATTCGACAAGAACATTTGGCATCGACGCTCCTACGAGGACGAAGAATCCAGCTTGTTTTACGCCGCCATTCTTTATGTGGAGACGATTCGATAGAGTTTCTGACGCAATTGAAGCATAGAGTTCGCTATGTTTCATATATGCGCTTTGCGCCATTGTGATGATAATAAATTCTTCTTCCGTCAACTCGCGGTATCGTTCCTGATAGTTTTCCTCGAATTTGATAACAGCATTTTCTTTTGCGGCAATTTCGATTGCCTCTTCTGTTTTTCCTGGTCGAAGAAGGTAAATTTCAAATCCATTTTGAGACGATGGTCTCCGTTCCATAGAATTGCAGTGAAGACTGATGAAAAGTTTACCGCCTGCCTCATTTGCGATTTGTGTGCGTCGATACAGTTCAACGAAAGTATCGGTCTTTCTGGTATAGACTACTTTTACATCCGGCATATTTCGTTTGATGAGTTCACCGAGTTTCAAGGCGACGGCAAGGGTGATATCTTTTTCATAGGTTCCACGAATTCCGATTGCGCCTGGATCTTTGCCGCCGTGTCCAGGATCGATTACAATGACATCGAGCTTCCATCGTTCTCGTTCCTTCGATAGATCCTTTTGAGGTTTGGGTTGAGGAATGGCTGCTGGAGACTTAGTCCGTAATGAGATTAGAAGATTTGTACTCGTTGGATCGTTCAATACCTCAGCCTGTTCGACATCGGGAGAAAGTTTGAATGTCAACTGCACTGAGGAAGGAGATTGAAAGGTTAGAATTTTTTTGACCGGAGCTTTCAAAGGAGTTTGTAAAATTTTTTGGGTGTCCGCTGTGGCATTAGTAATTGTAATAAAGAGCCATCCGTCTGGCTTGAGCCAGGATTCTACTTCCTTGATTCGTCGAGATGCAGTAAGGGTTAGAAGATATCCATTTGCTTTTTGCTCGACAGTGTATCCAGTAATATCAAAAGGAGATTCCGTTACAGCTAATTCTAAACTTCTTTTCTCCTTGCTGTAGAATAATTGTATTTGAACGGTTTGTTGGAGAAATGTCAGTACCTGAGGCATGGGAGCGTAGAATACGTCATCAATGCGGATGGCATTTTGAGGCATTTGGTAAACTGTTATGCTATTGGTTTTTCTTTCGGTTAGAACGGCAAAAGCATTATTTTCGGCGAAACGTACTAAGAAATCCCCGGCAAGGAATTCGATTTTCTTTGTGGTATCGTTGATGACATAGGGAAGAGACAGCCGTTTTAAGAGTGGAGGTAATGGAATATATGTAACATTTGAATATTCAAAACATTGAAGAATTGTGGTATCGGCTTGGGATAACGCCATGCGAACTGAAGTTGATGTATACTGCGGTTGAGCATGGACAAATTGAAGTGTAAATAGAAAAATGATAGTAAGAAAACGTAAAGCTCTATTAAACATAGATAGGATACTAAACTAATCTCCAATTTTCCCCCTCCACAAGCGCCTGATTTTAGACTCAAGAATCAAGACGCGGGGAAAAGTCAGTGAATGATTTCAATAATATTGTCGGTTTCGTTGACTCGGACTCGAACGCGGATAGAATCATCTCCAGCATACACTTTGCCGACTCCGACAATGATACATTCACCATCGCCTGCGCTTTCGATATAATATCGGGCGTTCTCGTTTTCCGAGAAATTTGAAAGCTGAGAGAGAGTCAAGCCCGTAAACGATTTGCCGCCCCCTGCCATGCTTGCAGGTTTCCAAAAGTATGCTCGTGCTTGATTTGCAAAGAACAGTAAATCGTCGACAATTGCAGACCGACAGGATTCTTCTGCATTAGCGCTGAATAAAGAGACCCCAAGGGCGATTGCAATTCCGACGATCAATAGTCCGAGAATTACAAACATCATTTGTTGCTGTCCCATAGTTTTTGTCTCTTCCTTCCCTCTTCCTCGAGTCTTCGTCGTATTTCACATTGAACTATTTTGAAATACAAACCTATTGTCAAGGAAGAATCACTAATCCTACTTCGTAGGTTAAAATACAGCTTCCGAAATAAATAGCAATGTTTCCTTGACAACTAAAATTACTTAAGTATTCGACCAGTTTCAATATACCACATAAGTAAATCTAATTCATCGAGTGGAATTGATATTTCTTCCGAAAAGTTTTGAAATTGAAATTCTATTTCTCTATAACGTTTATAAGAAAGCGTAGTTGGAAGATCGGTAATTACACGTAAGTGGAATAGCATTCTGAGGATATGTCTATCGAGAATTGCTAATCCGTCGTTACGTCCAATATTTCTAAGAAAGTGCGTCGCTTCTTTCATCCCTAAACCTTTGAATGTATGAATGAGTTCAGCTCGAGCGTTCGATGCGTCCTGATTGGTTTCGAGCAGGGCAAGCAATTCTACTTGCTGTTGTTGAGCGGAAAGCAAATAGAGCGATTTTCTCTTGTGAAATCGGATATAATGCTCAGGGTTGCGTAGAATTGGCTCAGGATCGATAGGGAAGCGAGCGAAGTCGAGTTCTTTGAGTTTTCCCACTACGATTTCAGCGTGTGCTGCCTGTGATTGAGGAGTCAAGAGGCAATACAATAATTCATAAAAATAATCGGAAGGCGGTACTGATTGAAATTCATCTAATCGCTGTTGAATTTGGGGCTTTAGTTCCTTATAGAGTTGCAGGAGAGCTTCTTGTGTCAGCTTTATATCTTTCATTTTGGTAAACTAATGGATGTGTGCGATGCTCTTTGCTGGATTTGTAATAATCCATCTTTTTCCATTTGTCTAAGCAACCTCATCAGCCATGATAAGTGAGAACTGTTAAGAGAAAGAAGCTGAAGAAGTTTGCGGGGAGTTAACGAATCATGCTGGATAAGAAGTTTGACAATCTTGCCTCTGTAAATTCTGTGCGGAATCCCTAAAAATAATGGTTCACTTTTTCTGATTTTCTTTTTTGTGGGAGAAATGACGTGCCGTGGACACCAGTTTGACCATGGACAAAGATCGCATTTGGGGAATGCCGATGTGCAAATCAGCGAACCGAGTTCCATCAGCGCCTGATTCCATGAATCACTTTGTTTTTTGGGTAGAAGCGCATAGGCTATTTCCCAAACATCATGTTTTGATTTTAATGTAGGAAACGCCCGTCCAAAGATTCGTTGAATATTCGTATCAACGATTGGAACACGTTCCTTAAATGCAAAACTTGCTACTGCAGAAGCTGTGTATCTGCCAATGCCGGGAAGTTGTTCTAATTCTTTTGCGGTTGTGGGAAGTTCTCCGCCGTATTGATTCATTACAGTTGTTGCGAGTTGATGTAATCGTAGAGCGCGACTATTATAGCCTAAGCCGCTCCAGATTTTCAAAACATCAGCTTTTGATGCGGATGCAAGATGACTAATCGAGGGAAAAGCCCCAAGAAATTCCTCATATTTTGGAATTACATGCACAACCTGTGTTTGTTGAAGCATTACTTCGGAGATGAGAATATGGTAAGGATTGTTTGTTTTTCGCCATGGTAATTCGCGCTTGTTGTTGCGAAACCATTTTTGAAGCGCTTGAACAAGCTCCCGATAGTTTGAGGGTACGTCAATAGTATTTTTATTGTTTGGTTTTTTCAATATGTTTACTAGAGCCTATTTATTTCCATCGTGTTCTTTATCAGGCTTTGAATATATTGAAACTACTGTTGAAATAAAATTATCGTAATGGAATTTTAACTTCCAACTTCTTGAGAATTTGCCTACATTGAAAAAAATAAAAAATGGAGAACTTATGAAACGACATATAAAGTTGCTATTGATTCTTTTATCGGGTGTATTAACCGCCTCTGCTCAGCCTGCCAATCATATTGTCATTAGTGAAGTGGCTCCAATGGGAGGGAAGGCGACTCAGTATAATACTGGTGAGTTTATCGAGCTTTATAATCCTTTTTCAGTTGACGTTACGTTTGGTACGAACGTCAAAATAGTTTCTGGCGCAACTCCGCCAGGAACAAACGCCGCTGAGTGGGAAGTATCGTTGGCGGGGAAGACGATCAAAGCTTATGGATTTTTACTTATTGGAGATGGCGGCGTTTCGCCTGCTCCTGATATTTCATTTCCTTCAAACAAAAATTTGGCAAACTCAGCTGCTCGCTCCTGCGTACAACTTCGAGATGGTGAAACAGTTATTGATGCTTTTGGCTGGGATGCTAGTACAACATTATTGTGCGAAACCACCCCATTTTACCCTTCAGATAAAACATCTGATGGAAAATCTTTTGAGAGGAAGAGCAAACAATCTGCCACTCAAGATGATTCAGAAGGGAATGCGTGGGATTCAAATAATAATTCGATAGATTTTTTCCAAAACAGCGCCTCGACAAAAAATCCGCAAAATTCCTCGAGCGCAATTGAAATCAATCCATACAATCTTGTTCCTTCGGATGGAAAAGGCGCGGCAAGCGTTCAGCCAGCGCAGTGGTTTTACTCGAATCCAACGGAGCTAACGTTTTCGTTATCTTCGGCGAGCGATACCATCAAAGCATTTCGCTTTGTGCTGTCGTCCTCAATATTGAATTGGAATGCAAGCAATGTAAGTGTTGTGCCGAGTTCAGCGGTTCTATCATTTTCAGGGGATACGGTTATTGTGAGTAATATTGTTATTATTGGGAATGACAGCGCCATTGTAACGATACAATCGGTTACTGCAGTTGATACGACAACGGAATTGTCGTTTGGAGTCAGCACATCTCTCGATGGAATAGTTTTTAAAAATTTGTTAGTGCAACCTTCTACACTTATTTATGGTTCGCCGCGTGCGATGAGTATGGTCAAGGCAAAAGATGGAAGCGGATTGCCGATCCTCTATGGAAAATACGCTGTCGTAAAAGGAGTTGTAACGGTTGCGAACGAATTTGGCGGTCCTTCGTACCTCGAAGATGCAACGGCGGCTGTTGCAGTGTATGATTCGAGCGTTTCTCGGAACGTCAAGCAAGGCGATGAAATTATTGTGCTGGGGAAAGTCGTTCCTTACAATGGATTGTTCGAACTTACGCCGTGTCAATTGATTCAGGTCGTAAGCGAAGGGAACGCATTCGATACTCTTCAACTTTCTATTCCACAGGTAAAAGCGCAGGATCAAAATGGCATTGAGCCGTATGAATGCCGATTGATTCGAATTAATAATATAACATCTGTCTTGACTTCAAGTAATTCTCCCGCTACATCGTGGGAAGTAACCGGCAGCGGCACAAACTATAAGCTGATTTCTGGCAGTGATACATTAGAAGTCAGGATATTACCGGCGACTAACATCGTAGGCACTTCGATACCTTCTTCGACTTTTGATATTGTTGGAGTCTTAGGTCAGTACTATTCAACCTATCAACTACAGCCGCGTTCGTTGAATGATATTATTGTAAACAGCTCAGCGCCGAGAATTATTTCTGGGATTCCGTACGAAAGCTCGATTGGTTCTACCTCAGTTTCATTTCGCTGGGAAACGGATCTTCCTTCTTCGAGTATTGTCTACTACGGTTTATCCGATGCGTACGGTTCGTTTGTAGCCAGTCCGACTGCTGTTACAATTCATGAAATTACACTTACCGAATTACAACCAGCGACAGTTTATCATGCAAAGATTGGTTCCGCAATTGGCGCGGATACGGCGTTTACATTTGATTATCTCTTTTCAACGTCGTCTGTTAATTCTACAGGCGCGATGAATGTCTACTTCAACAAATCAATCGATCCTTCTGTAGTGCGAGCGGAAACAGCGAAGACCGTCAATATCTATGAGCGTCTTCTTGCTCGTATCAATGGAGCGACATCGAAAATTGACGCTGCGCTCTACAGTTTAAGCGGCACAGTAGGCTCGACGATTGCAAATGCGCTCATTTCTGCTAAGAGTCGCGGCGTTCAGGTGCGAGTTATTGGGGAAAATGATAATTCATCTACAGCGCCGTGGACAACGCTTTCGTCGAATGGAATCAATGTGATCTTTGATAACGTCGATGCAGTGAATATTGGCGCTGGTCTGATGCATAATAAATTTGTGGTTATCGATAATGGCGATGATGGCGATGAAACGAATGATTGGGTGTGGACAGGTTCATGGAATGCTACTGATCCTGGAAATAACAATGACGCTCAAAACGTTATCGAAATACAAGATAAAGCGTTAGCCAATGCTTACACAATCGAGTTCAATGAAATGTGGGGAAGCTCCAGCGCAACTCCGAATACATCGCAATCGAGGTTCGGTTCGCATAAACAAAATAACACGCCGCATCTGTTTGTTATCAATGGCATTTCTGTTGAACTATACTTTAGTCCTTCCGATGGAACGAATGCCCAATTGCTAAAGACGTTTCATAAAGCGCAGGAATCTGTAAATTTTGCCATCCTTTCGTTTACTCGAGACGATCTGGGAAACGAACTTACTTCAAGATTTCGAAATGGCGTAAAAGTTCGCGGTGTGTTTGATAACAAGACTGATAGCGGATGTGAATACGATTCGCTGGTTGCACGAGGACTCGATGTTCACTTAAAAGCAAATCTCACAGGATTGCTTCATCACAAATATGCCATCATTGACGCTAACGGAAATGATGAAAACAAATACGTCATTACTGGTTCGCATAACTGGAGCAACAACGCGGAGAATAATAACGATGAGAATACGCTCATTATAAAGAGTCCCCGGATTGCGAATTTGTATCTTCAGGAATTTTCTCAGCGATACAAAGATGCAGGAGGAACGGATGTGCTTCTCGGCGTTGAAAGTGCAGAAGAGATCATTCCGAAAAGTTATATCTTACATCAGAATTTCCCAAATCCATTTAATCCGGCTACAAATATTCAATACGAAGTGCCGTCGACTGCACAAGTAACCATTTTGGTTTATGATGTTCTTGGCAGGCGCGTTGCGCAATTAGTAAACGAAGTCAAAACACCGGGAGTTTATCAAACTTTTTGGAATGCATCGTCTTTCCCCAGCGGCGTATATTTCTGCCGAATGCAGTGCGGTGCATTTTCATCAACGGTTCGGATGCTTCTTGTAAAATAGATTCGAGATGTATTTGGCAATGAGTGTTCAATATATCGATTCGCATGCGCATCTTTTTTTTAATGATTATCAGAGTGATTGTGAAGAGGTTATAGAGCGTGCAAAGCAAAATGATGTTTGTGCGATTATTGTACCGGGAACAGACTTAGATTCAAGTCGGCAGGCAGTTGAATTAGCGGAGCGCTTTTCTGAAGTCTATGCCGCTGTTGGTTTCCATCCGCACGATGCATTGAAATGCTCGGAGCAAGATTTGAAAGAATTGGATTTGCTTCTTCAACATCCCAGAGTTGTAGCGATTGGAGAAATTGGTCTCGATTTCTATTACAACTATTCGCCGTGGGACATTCAAAAGAAAGTATTGTGGCGGCAGCTTGAACTTGCAGCGTCGCGGAATCTTCCTGTTATTATTCATTCGCGCGATTCAATGACTGATACGCTCGATTTACTACAAAAATTTATCGAAAACTTTCCACAATGGAGGAGTAGCGGAGAAAAGCAAAAACGCGGAGTGTTCCACTGCTTCTCTGGTTCATTAGATGATGCTTCGATTGTACTTTCATTAGATTTTTTTATTTCATTTACTGGAAATGTAACTTTTAAGAAATCAACGACTGCCTCTGTTGTAAAGGAAATCGGCTTTGAGAATCTTTTGCTCGAAACCGATTCCCCGTATATGGCGCCAGTTCCTTATCGTGGTAAAAGGAACGAGCCGGCAAACATTCCAATTATCGCCAATAAAATTGCTGAGCTTTGTTCCGCACCAATAGAGGAAGTCTGCAGGAAAACTTATTCCAATACTTGTGAACTTTTTGGATTATCATTGTGAGAGGTTAGTATGAAAAAAATTGTAATTCTAATGCTTCTATGCTTTTCTAATTTAATTTTATATGCTCAATCAATTACCCCAGAAGAGCGAGAGATTATCGAGATTCAAAATACCCGTGAGATGGGAAATCAAAAATTACTTTCGTATCTCGCTCATCCGAATGAAAAGATTCGCTGTCGTGCGCTTGTTGCAATTGCAAATATCGAAGACACCACCGCAATTCGCAATGTTATGGAAAAGCTTAGCGACGAAAATCCTGACGTGAGAGCAATGGCAATATTTGCCTTGAGTTACATTGGAACCGATACTGTGAGCAAGCCTTTGTTCGATATGTTGTTGAAAGAAACGGATACCGATGTTCAAAAATCAATTCTCAATACGCTTGGATTTATTGGCTCGCCTTCGATTCTGGAATCGTTGACAGAGATGAAAACCAATCTTTTGAAGCGAGAATTACGGGATGAACTTGCTCTATGTTATGGACGATATGCTCAGCGGGGGATAAGAACTGAACGAAGCGTGTGGCAATGTTTTTCGCTCCTTGAAGATACAAGCGCAAATGTGCAGTCGAAAGCTCTCTATGCGTTGTGGTGTTTAGCGCCGTATGAAATGATCGATGTGGAAATTGCAAAACATGACGAGCTTTTAATATCTCTTGCTCATCATCCCGATCCTTATGTGCGGATGAATCTTGCGATGCTTCTAAGCCGTGCGCACGGAATGTATCGCGCCGCTATATTGGATTCGTTGGAGCTTTATGAATTCCGCACGACGAACGATTGGCGTGTATTAGTTCAAATTGTAAAAGCTCGCGCTGCACAGGTTACAGATGATCGCAATAATTTTTCTCGATTTGCAAATTATATTCACCATTTTCAACCGTATGTTCAGGTTACCGCAGTGCAAAATCTTGCGCAAATACCGTCATCGGTGGTCATTGCTTCTGGTCTGGCTGATGCGGTAGCAAAAGAACTTACGACAATGGCGCTCGATACGACATACTCAGAAATGCTTCGAGGCGAAGCTCTTGTAACTCTCGGAAAATTATTTCCATACTATTTCGATAATAATGATTCGCTCTGGTTATCAATTCCCAGTTTAGCGATTCAAAGGAAGCGACTGGAAGCAATTGGTCAGAACATTTCGCAACGCCATCTCGACACTTTGATTGCTCATCTGACTGATCCAAATATTAAGATTGCAATGGCTGCGTGGGATTATTCCAGAAATTTTGCAACCTTCCAGGCTCTACAGGCGTTAAAGTATGATTCCGCACGAGCGATGACGCTCTTTGGCGCCTTCTGCGATAAAGCTGAATATACAATGAAACGGGGCGACATCGCTCTTACCACAATCGTCGCTGATATTGCTGCTTCCCCTTCGACTGCATGGATTTTTATTCAAACGCCGTACCGACAACGAATGATAACGCTCTTTACGAATACGTATGCTTCACTCAAAAATAATCCAGAAGCAATTGAAGCAAGGCAATATATTCTTCGCGCATTGCAATACATTGGTAATGAATCCTGTGTGCCAATGCTGCAAAAAGAAGCTCAAGGAGACGATCCACGAATTCGCGGAGAGGCGTTGCAGACTCTAAGGTTCATAACAAAAAAGGATACATCGTTTGCAATTCTCAAAACGACGGCAAAACAATCTTCCGCCATTGATTGGAAGTTATACAACAAACTATCTTCTCATCCAAAGGTAGAGGTTGAAACATCGAAAGGGAATTTTACAATCGAGTTGAATAAGCAAGCTGCGCCTATTACTGTTTTGTCTTTTGTTCAGTTGGTGCAGAAAAAATTCTATAATGGATTGACGTTCCATCGAGTTGTGCCGTGTTTTGTGATTCAGGGCGGCGATCCGCGCGGCGATGGATGGGGTGGACCGGGCTATACGCTTCACACGGAAATCTATCCGATTCAGTTCGATGAAGGTTCTTGTGGAATGGCGAGCGCTGGAAAAGATACGGAAGGGAGTCAATTTTTTATTACGCAGGTACCTGTTCCTCACCTTGACGGTCGCTACACGCAGTTCGGAAAAGTTGTGTCTGGAATGGACGTTGTGAATACAATTATGGTTGGCGATAAGATTCTCTCAGCGCGTGTGATACAATAATATTTCTCACGGGTGAACCCGTGGGCTGCAGATAGTTTCCGTTACTTATTGATTCTGTGGTGGCTTCGATACGAGATAGCGCTCTACTCAACCAATCGTCAGGGAATCGGTTGCCGAGGTGCCGTAAGGCATATCGAGGCAACAGTCTTTGCAAGTTTCAAATGCATAATTTGGGTAAACTTTTGGTTCTTTTCTTTCAAGAGAAAAGAACAAAGAATGATGAATTAAATGTAAAGGAAAGTAAAAACACGAAGCAGAAAGGAAACATCCAGTCCTTCGGACACCCCTCTAAAAGAGGGGAATAATTCCCCTTCACAGAAGGGGTGTCAACCGAAGGTTGACGGGGTAGTCTATCAATGTGGTGGCTTCGATACGAGCTATCGCTCTACTCAGCCACCGTCAGAGAATCGGTTGCCGCGGTGCACGAAAGTAGTTTTCACCCACGGATGAACTCGTGGATTACATAAATAATTTTCCTTCAGTTGCCATCTAAGCTCGGTTTCTAAGGCTTCGTAAAGTGGGATTGAAGCAACAGTCTATGGTAGTTTCTACTGCAGCATTCGAGTCAAATAAATTGTCGGAGAAAGAGAATATGAAACACATCAATTATATCTTTATTGTTATCTGTATAATATCTCAGGTTTTATATGGACAGGCAGATTCGATTATTGTGTTTGATGATGGAATTGCATTGTTGAGGTCTGGACCGCTCGCAAGCGATGTTGGCGCACGAACAGAGTACCATTATCTTCCTGAAGCAGCGCCGCGCTCTCAGTGGGTTGTCTCCACATTTCGATATACGCTTCCTGCTTCCTGGTTCATTCAAACAGTCGATGGTGAAAAATCAATTTATCAGCGGAATATCAACAACGAGCGCCACTGGCATCCGATGGTGGTATCCGGCAATAATCTCTGGCGTTCCTATACTGTAACCTGTCGGATGAAGCCGTCGTCCAATGAGCGTCAGAGCGGATTGATTTTTCAGTACCAACACGATCGACAATATAATATCTTTTGCATTGAAGATGGAAAACTACGATTAAAACAAATTGCGCATTCGACATCCTTTAGAACGTTGAATGAAAAAATCCTTGCGGAAAAAGAATTTGTTGGCGCTGAACATTCCTGGATAACAATGACGGTGAAAGTGGATGCAAATCGTATTCTGGCATGGACAAATGGCGGCGATACGCTTTCCGCGGCCGATACGCTCTATAAACACGGGAAGATTGGCTTGCTTGCCGATGCTCCCACTGCCTTTAATTCTATTTCTGTAAAGATGAGTAAGTCGAATCTCGAACAATTCAATTTAGAATGCAAAACTGCTGCTGAGGGAGAAAAAATGCTTCAGCAGAAGCAGCCTCAAATGAAGCTCTGGAAAAAGATTTCAACCGAAGGATTTGGCACCGGAAGGAATTTAAGATTTGGAGATCTTGATAATGACGGAAAGGTCGACGTGCTGGTTGGTCAGGTGGTGCATTACGGGCCAAAAGATGCCAACAGTGAACTCTCCTGTCTTACTGCAATGACGCTCGACGGAAAAATTCTGTGGCGCATTGGCGCTCCGGATCCATGGAAAACAATTCTGACGAATGATGTTGCATTCCAGATACACGATATAGATCACGATGGTAAAGCCGAAGTAATTTATTGTATGAATCAAGAACTTATCATAGCGGATGGATCGACTGGAGCGACAAAGCTCAAAACTCCAACACCATTACGACCTGGAGGCGCAGCGCCAGCGGCGGGCTTGACGAAGTTCAAGAGGATTCTTGGCGATTGTATTTTCTTTTGTGATTTGAAGGGAGAAGGTTGGCAGTCTTCGATTATTGTAAAAGATCGATATACCTCGCTCTGGGCTTTTGATAAAAATCTTCATCTGTTGTGGAGCGCGCAGTGCAACACAGGACATTATCCTTATGCATACGATATTGATAACGATGGCAAAGATGAAGTAATGATGGGATATACGTTGTTCGACGATAATGGTAAAAAATTATGGTCTCTCGATTCTACTTTGAGCGATCACGCCGATGGCGTGGCAATTATGAAACTCAAAAAAAATGCGCCGCCAGTAATTCTATGCGCTGCAAGCGATGAAGGAATGATTTTCATCAGCGCTGATGGAAAAGTTCTTAAACATCATTACAATGGACATATTCAAAATCCCGTTGTTGCAAATTTCAGAGACGACTTACCTGGTCTGGAAGTTGTCTCGGTGAATTTTTGGGCGAATCAAGGAATTATTCAATTCTATGATTCCGATGGTTCGGTGTACTATGAGTTCGAGCCAACACAGTATGGAAGTATGTGCACGCCTGTGAACTGGACAGGGAAGACAGAAGAATATGTACTCCTTAATGCCAATGTTGATGAAGGCGGACTTTACGATGGGTGGGGAAGAAGGGCGCTGTTATTTCCTGACGATGGCCATCCGGATATGTGCTGCACAGCTTTCGATGTTTATGGCGATTGCCGAGATGAAATAATTGTTTGGGATCCGCATGAAATTTGGATTTACACACAGAGCGACAATCCAAAGCAAGGAGTTCTCTACAAGCCATATCGCAATCCATTATGGAATGAATCGAATTATCGCGCCAATGTGTCCATCCCCGAGGAGTTGATGAAGTCGAAATAAAACTCCCTGATAATTGTCTCGACTGTGTAACCGTTCTAACAGGGAAGCTCGGACGACTTTTGGGTTCGCAATTCCATAGTTATGATTGACAATAGTTTGGAATCGGTTTATATTTTACGCGATGAATGAAAGCAAACTACAGAGGGAAGTGGTGGTGAGAAATTTAAGTGCGAGGATATTTTCAACAATGCTAAAAATTCAATTATTTAATAGCAATTCTTAAAGTTTATTAAAACTTTATTATACAAAATATTGTTAAACATTTATAACATGAGAGACAAAATATGGACGGCATTCTAAAAACTTCAATTATAAAAGATTCAATAAATGCTTAAAATTGCTTGCTTAATGGATTTGACAAGTTCTGCGCATTTGGTCTTGTAAGAGTGCCTTGTAGCTATATACTTTAACTAAAATTGCAATAAAAGGTGATTACAAAGATGATTACAACAAACATTGACCAAATTACTGAAGAGGATTTGCAAGCCTTAATAAATAATGCGATCTCAGAGGGGAAGACCATAGAATACAAACAATCTTTACCAGGAAATTCAGATGCAGATAAAAAAGAATTCGTTGCTGATATTTCGTCTTTTGCAAATGCCAGTGGTGGTGACCTGATATTTGGTATCCTTGAAGATAGGGACACAGGATTGCCTGTAACATTAGAGGGTTTAACAATTGCGAATGTTGACCAGGAAATTATCAGATTGGACAGCATAATACGAGATGGAATTGAACCACGAATTATAGGAATAGTCATTAAACCGGTTAAGTTATCGAATTCAAAAACAGCTATAGTAATTAGAGTGCCTAAGAGTTGGATTAGCCCTCATCGTGTCTCTTTCAAAGGTCACGATAAATTTTACTCCAGAAGCACTAATGGGAAATATCCGATGGATGTTGCCGAATTGAGAATAGCGTTTAATTTGTCGGAAACGGTAACGGAAAGGATTAGAAAGTTTAGAGAAGATAGAATATCAAAGATTTATGCCAATGAAACTCCAGTGCCATTTAATGACACTGCCAAAATAGTTCTACATTTAATACCTATTATTTCGTTTCATCCTGGACAAAGTTATGAAATAAATAAAATAGCCCTTCATCCTGAACAAATGCGTCCAATACTTTACCCCATATTTGTTCATCACAGATATAACCTTGATGGATTTTTAACTTTCGATAGTGAAGAACAAGAGAAATCAAGTTCTTATGTGCAACTCTTTAAGAATGGAATTATCGAGGCTGTAGAGGGACATTTGCTTGACCCTGCTTTTAACCAAGGAAAATTGTGGATTCCTATAAGTTCCTTCGAGAAAAGTTTGATTCAATCACTCTCCGAATATCTCTCAGTTCTTCAAACATTAAATGTTGAGTTACCAGTCTTTATCTTTATGTCCCTTCTTGGTGTTAAAGGATATTCGAAGGATGATTTTCATAGTCATTTATTAAGAAGTCCCTATCCGATTGATAGAAATGTTTTAATGCTACCGGAGATTGTTATTGAAAGTTATGATGTTAGAGCGCAGGACGTTTTAAGACCTTGTTTTGATTCTATTTGGAATGCTTGTGGATTCCCAAGATCATTAAATTATAATGAAGCTGGAGAATGGGTAGGTAGATAAATGTTCTGGAGGCAATTTACTATATGTGGTAGTCGCTTTGCATTTTTTCAAATATCGAAAACAATATGGTATGGCATTGCAATTTCAAGTTGTTTGAAATATAAGTTGTGAGTAAAAATTCTTGGTGGAGATTTTTATGAAAAACGATATTTCAGATTTAGATGATAATGGTCAGCCTAATAATCCTGCATTTAATTGGAGAAGAAATAGAAATAAAATTGCTTCAAGCCTGATAGGAATATTATCTGGACTTACCGTTGATAATGAATTAAGCGACACCGAAATATTTTTTTTACAAAATTGGCTCGATAATCAAGATGTAAAAAGGGGAGATTTATATGATATTTATGAAGAAATAAATATCATATTACAGGATGGAATAATTACATCAGAAGAAAGAGAAGGACTAATCTTGATGCTTAATGATTGCATTGAATATAGTCCAAGAATCATTGATACAGATTCATCTATAAATGAATTTATAGGTTTTTTAAAAGGAATTACTGGTGATAATGAAATATCTCAGGAAGAATTTTCCAAACTAAGAGATTATTTATCAAAATATAATCACATTCTGAACAAATGGCCGTTTGATTTATTATATCAGGCGATTAATGATATATTACACGATAATAATATTTCAAAATCAGAGTTAATGGAATTGTGTTCGTTAATTCAACAGGTTACTGGAACAAGTTTTACAAAATATGGCGATGCTATTGGTGGGGCAACAACAATGTTTGATGCACCTGTCCCAACTTTTAGCGAGAAAAATGTTTGTCTAACAGGTCAATTTATTTCAGGTACTCGTAGTGCTATCAAAAAACAAATTGAATCGTTGGGAGCTATTCTGCAGGAAAATGTAACGCTTAAAACAGATATACTTATTATTGGCACTTTATCAAGTCGTGATTGGATTCATACATCTACTGGAAGAAAAATTGAGAAAGCAATCGAACTGAAAAAGTCCGGTCATGATTTGATTATTACAAATGAACGAGTTGCTTTATTGAATTCGAGCTTGTGAATTTAATGAATGGAGGCAAATATGAAACGTTTTATGTTAGCAATATTGCTTGTGTTTACGTGGGAGAGCGAAACATTTTCCCAGTGGGTTTGTGCAAGTGGCGCTGGCTCAGGAAAACACACATGCGTTGCATTGAATTCCACAAGTTTATTTGCAGGTACAGAGTTTGGCGGAGTCATCCGCTCGACGAATGCAGGCGAGAGCTGGATTCCAATGGATTATCTTCCATCACAGCTTCCGATTTACAGCATCGCCAATGATGGCGCAAGTATCTACGCTGGGAAATACGGAGGCGTTCTTTGGTCATCCAACAATGGATTGACCTGGACGGAAATCAAAGATGGCTTACCGCAATCGAAGGTTAGCGCGCTTAATATCCTCGAACCCTATATTTTTGCTGCAACACTCGATAGCGGTGTATTCAGATTACCGCTTGGCGGCGAGCGCTGGAGTTCAGTCAGTCTGGATTCTTTCCATCTCGATGTTTACTCGATGGGAGTTGCAGGTTCCTATATTTTCACGTGCATTCACGATAGTTTATTTCGTTCTAGCGATTTTGGCAGCCATTGGGATTTTTTGGCACGGATGAATATCGATTGTTTTGCTTCCGCGGGTACATTCCTATTTGCAGGGAATAGTCTTGGCGCATACCGCTCAACGGATTTCGGCTCGAGCTGGGACGAAATAACTGCTGGTCTGCCAGAAAGTTGGATTAGAGCAATTGCAGCAAATGATAGATTTCTTTTTGTTGGTACTTATAGACATGGATTGTGCGTTTCCACCGATAACGGAAATACTTGGAATCAACTTCCCGTCGCTTCGACAGATTCTGCAAACGGAATTATTGCCATAGCGGTCGGTCAAGATTCTCTTCTTGTGTCGACTGTTGCTGGTGTATTTTTTTCGAAAGATGCCGGCGCAACATGGAGCAGAGGCAATGGCAACTTGGGGAAAAAATATGTTTGGCAGTTTGCTCCAATGAATGACTATTTGTTTGCCGGTACCGATTATGGCGTTTATTGTTCGGTAGACTCGGGAAAAAACTGGTCATGCGTTGTCAGGAGCGAAAAGGTTTTCGGTGAGCGCATTGTGAATCTTTTTACTAATGGGAATTATCTTTATGCAGTAAATAACTATGCTGAAATGTTTCGTACCGAAGACAATGGAGTGCATTGGCGCCGCATCGTGAATGCATGGACAAAATATACATGTTTTACAGTAAGCGAAGGTTCCCTTTTTGCAGGAACTGCATTCGATGGCGTGCTGCAATCAACGAATGATGATTCAGTGTGGGTTAAGGTTAACGAGGGACTTCCAGATTTGAAGATATCCAACTTAACTTCGATAGGTTCTGTTCTTTTCGTTGCAACAGATGCAGGAATTTTCAAAACGATGAATCGAGGGGTTCGTTGGGAGCCGGTTACACAATTAGGAAGTTTACAGGCATCCATCCTGCAGGCTTCTGGATCATTTATTTTTGCAGGAAATTCAAGCGATTCGCTCTTCTTTTCCTCTGACACTGGAGTCCATTGGAAGCGCATCGAAGAGGAATTACCAAACTTAAAAATTGAAGCTATTGCCGAGAGCGATGGAAATATTTTTGTTGCGCTTAAGAATTCTGGAATTTACTTATCATCGGATGGCGCTAATTCATGGAACGCCGTTACTGAAGAATATACGTTGACCAACGTTTGGACTCTTGCCACTCAGAATGATCAACTCTTTGCTGGTACCGGCGGTAATGGCGTCTGGCGGCGTCCATTATCGGAGATGCTTTCGTCGGTTGAAAACAATCGAAACAATGTCCCATCGCATTTTGTACTTCGACAGAATTATCCCAATCCATTCAATCCCACAACAACCATTGAATACCAATTGCCAGAAGCATCCAAAGTAACGATGAAGGTTTATGACATACTTGGAAGAGAAGTAGCAACGTTAGTTGATGATGAAGTAAAAGCAGGTTATCACATAGCAACATTCGATGGCTCGAAGCATGCAAGTGGAATTTACTTTGTAAGAATGACAGCGCAAGGCAGTGATGCAAAACCGTATTTTAAGACAATGAAAATCGTGTTGATGAAGTAAGGATAGGTTCACGCGGATTACGCGGATTTACGCTGATAATTATAACGGTGGTTTCGAGAAGGTATCTCAGCCACCGTTTTTATTTGGTAGTTGAGAAGGCGTAAGGTATATCAAGTCAACGGTCTTTGTAAGTTTCAAACGCGTAATTTGGGTAAACTTTTGGTTCTTTTCTTTCAAGAGAAAAGAACAAATAATGATGAATTAAATATAAAGGAAAAGTAAAAGCACAAAGCAGAAAGGAAGCACCCCGTCCTTCGGACACCCCTCTAGAAGAGGGGAATAATTCCCCTTCACAGAAGGGGTGTCAACCGAAGGTTGACGGGGTAGTCTATCAAGGCGGTGGCTTCGATACGAGCTATCGCTCACCTCAGCCACCGTCAGGGAATCGGTTACCGCGGTGCACGAAGAGCGTATCAAGGCAACGGTCTTTGCAAGTTTCTAATACAGAATTTGGATTTAAATCTTTTCGCACTGTGATGATTCGATCCATCCAATTTTCCCATCGGGGAGTGTAATCTTGACCCAATTTTCCACTGAGTCTGTTATTTTGACTTTTAAGCCCTCGTGAATGACGAACGCGTCGATGCTCTTTGGATCGGGAGATGATTTTGCTGTAACAGTATTAGAGGTAATAATCGCATCGTGTGCAGAGGTATCGAGCAGAGCCTGAATGCCAAAAAGCAAGCCAGAGAGAATTGTGATAACGAAGAAGGCGATAATGGCAATGCGGAAAAATTTTAGAATATCGCGTCGGCGCACAAAGTAAGCAGTGGCAAGAGATAGAAACAAAAGCGCCCAGCTGCCAAGGAAAATAACTTCAGCAGTTTGATGAGGGAGAATAGAAGCAAACGCTCGGAGCCATTGAATAAGAAATAATTCTGGTATTGGTTCGATTCGGTCGATGGTCTTAAGGTAACAGAGCTTTAAGTTATGTGTAATATCTGGATCGTTTGGACGCAAACGGGCAGCGCGCTCATAAGCGAGAATTGCACGCGATAATTGTTCAAGACGATAGTACGCATTACCAAGATTATAGTAAAGCTCTGGACTAACATAGCCAAGTGAAAGTACCTGCTCGTATGCCTTTGCCGCCGCTTCGTAATTTCCTTCTTTATAGAATGTATTTCCTTGCTCGAAAAACTCCTGCGGCGTTTGTAACGCAAATGCATTGTGGAATCCGAATACTACCCAAATCATTCCGACAACAAGAATTCTCGTTTTCATACCGCTGTTCTCCGATTTTTATGTAGCGTCTTTTTATTGAAAGAGGATTCGATGCTTTGAATGACCTCCGTTGCCATATCGAGCAATTCGCGTCGTGCGGTTTGCGAATCAGCTTGAGGCGCATATCGTGCAAATTGTGCGCGTTCCATACAGGTTTGTAACTTATGGAGAGTCGGTTGAGGAATGTTATGCTTGCGAAGTAATTCGAGAGTGCGTTCGAGCGAGAACTCAGATTTTGTGATCTGGAGTTTATGGATAAGATATTCTGTCAAGGCGTTGAGTATTTCTGCATTATAGCTTTCGGCGTTTCCTTGTTCAAAAAGGCTACGCGCTTTTTTCAATCGGCGAGTGGCTTCACGTCCTGCTGTTTCGAAGAGTAATTTTGGTAGATCGCCGTACAATTTTTCCCGTCTCTTCTGATAAGTCCATGCTCCAACAAAAAGGATTGGCGGTACGAAGAGAAGTGTAAGAAATATGAATGGCGATTCTTTTTCATCCTTACGCTGGAAAGAAGTTGATTCGAGTTTAATGTATCGAATATCTTCTCCAAGTAATCGAACGGTTTCTTTATCCGTCGTTGCCGATCCTGACGATGCAAATGATTTTCCCTGCCGTATTGTTATATGGAACGGCGGCGATGTTTGGGTAACAAACTCGTTTTGATCCAGATCGAAGTAAATGAATTTCATCGACTCGATTGTGCGCTGACCGGCATTACGCGGAATAAGAAGATACTCAGCTGATTTTTTTCCACGGATAACGTCGCCATCTCGTGAAATTGATTCGGAGAGTTTTGGCTCATACGATTCAATATCAGCGGGAAGTTGCGGCTTTGGAAGCGTAACGAGTTTTATATTTCCTGTTCCACTCACTGTAATACGCAATGTAATAGCATCGCCTGCAGCAACGTTGTTCTTATCGATCGAAGCTTGAAAAGAGTAACGCCCAATTCCGCCGGAGAAGCCCGATGGAGTATTTACCGGAAGAGGATCGATGGTAACGGCAAGTGCATTCGATTTAATATCTATTGGAACTGTCTGTACTTGCTGGAAGAACGGATCGCTGAAGAATGCATCGAAGGGGTCGTTCGAACGTCGTTTACTCTGGAGTTGAACGGCGCATCGAACTTCCAATGGTGCAATTTTAAGTTTCCCTGCTTGTGTTGCAAAGAGAGCTGTTTTCTTTATTGTGGCAACGCGATATTGTTTTCCATTAACGGTCTCGTTTGTAATAACGGGTTGCTTCGGCATATCAAAGTCTTCGCTCCAGAATCCTTCGTACGTCGGAGCTTTCACCAGATCATATCCAGAAATTGAAACTCGGAAATACAATTTATAGGTGAGTGTAATTTGCTCGCCGACATGCGCTCGAGATTTATTAACATAAGCTTTGATGAAGAGGTTGTCGCCAATATCGATGGAAGAATTATCAGAAGAAGGCTGTTGTTTTTTATTTTGTGATTGAGTTACTGTAATAGTTAATGGATCTGTGCGGAGCGTTGTGCCTCTGTACTCTATTGTTGCGGGTGGAATTGTAAATTTCCCCGCTGTGCGCGCATAGAGAGTATAGGAATATGATATTGTCGCTGAAGTCTTTCCGTTAATCCATTCCATGCTCGTCGATTTATTTGGCCCGGACATAACGACAAATTGTTCGAACTTCGGCGGCTGGAAATTTTTTGTAGCATTTGCATCGCTTCCACTTACCGTAAAAGTAACATTGAACTGTTCGCCAACAGAAACACTTGTAGCGGAAGCTGAAGCAGTGAAAGTTGGTTCTTCTCCATACGCTTCATTCAATCCAATCAATATACTCACATTGAGAATAAAGGCTATGAATATATTTTTGCTCATCATTGTTAAAAAATCTTTTTGGTTACCAATCTTTTTCAACTCGAACTCTTGCTCCTTCACGTTTCCGTAAATTCTTTTGAATTTCCTTTTCATTGTTTTTAATTGCTTCTAAAATACGTTCGGCTTCTTCCTTAGGCATCTGTTGCTTTTGCGAGAGTTGCGGTTGTTGTTGCTGTTGCTGTTGTTGTTTCTGCTGTTGATTTTGCTGTTGGTTCTGCTGGTTTTTATTCTGCTGTTGTTGATTCTGTTGCTGGTTTTTTTGCTGTTTATTCTGTTGATCATTCTTTTGTTGTTTTAACTTCTCAAGCGCCATCTGAAGATTATAGAGCGCTTCCTGATCGCCGGGACGATAGCGAAGCGACTGCTGATATGCTTTTACCGCTTCTTGATATTTATTCCCTTGATAGAGAGTATTGCCGATGTTGTACCACGCATCGGCTCGTTGATCATTAGAAGTCATCAGCTGCTCTGCCTGCGCATAGTGTTGAAGCGCTTCATCGTAGCGCTGTTCTTTGTAGTAGGCATTGCCTGCATCATAGAGCGCTGCATCGGACTTCGGATTCTTTTCTAATGCCTTTTTGTAGGCTACTTCGGCATCTGTATATCGTTTTTCTTTGTAAGCGCGATTTCCTTCTTTAACGAGCGAACGCACCGTTTGTCCAGAAGCAGTGCAAACAAAAATGAGAAGTAGCGAAACAACTTCGGGTAAGAGTCGTTTTATCCGATTTAATAATTTGCTTCGTCGTTCTGATACCATAAGTTCAATGAGCAAAAAGAATATTGCACAAGCAAGAGGATATTGATATCGTGATTCAAATCCAGCAACTTGTTTTGTTCCAAATTCAGCTTTTTGAAGTGAATTGATTTCCTTAAAAATATCTTCAATCTCATTGCCAGCGCTTGTTGCGCGATAGTACTTTCCGCCAGTTGCTTCAGCTATTCGACGCAGAGCTGTTTCATCGAGTTTCGATAATACAATCGAACCTTTTCGATCGCGTTTATAGTCTGCACGATTTCCATTTGCATCATAGAGTGGAATTGGACCGCCTTCGAGAGTTCCCATTCCTACGGAATAAATTCGCACTCCAGCGCGCTTTGCATCCTCTGCGGTGCTCATAAAATCGCCTTCCGTATTTTCACCATCGGAAACAACAATAATTGCTTTTTGTGCAGGACTCTCCTTGATGAATGATGAAAGCGCTAACTCGATGGCTTTTCCTATTTGCGTGCCAGGGACAGGAACTGCATCAACATCTATTGCTGAAAGAAAAAGATCCGCCGCAGTATAATCGGATGTGAGAGGAAATTGAACAAAGGCATCGCCAGCAAAAACGATTAAACCAACACGATCGCCGGATAATTTCTTGAGCAATTCAGACACATCACGCTTTGCTTTCTCGAGTCGGTTTGGACGAATGTCTTCAGCTTTCATGCTAAGCGATACGTCGAGCGTTACAAAGAGATCGATTCCCTCTCTCTTAACTTCCTCCAATCGTGTGCCGACTAAAGGATTTGCAACTGTCAAAATTAGACAGGCAAGAGTTAACAGCAGAAGCGCTTGTTTGAGGTATCGTTTCCCTTTACTAAATTCAGGCGCAAGAAGTGGGAAGATCGTCTTGCTTACAAACGTGTTGAGCTTTTGCTGTTGCCATCGGTTGAAGAAATAAAATCCAATTGCTCCAATGGGAACAAGCAACAAGAACCATAGGTACTCAGGATGTGAAAATCGTAGCATAGCGTTCTTTCACCTATGATTTTTTATTCTTACAAAATTTTTTGTAGAAAGAATTTCCATCGAATATATTCTTCGTTTGTTAAGGAAGTTGGCGCAGAACGCTCGAACGTAATCCAATTTCTGCGATGAAGCAAAGGAATCCTAATGCTAACCAGCTTCCGTAAAGATCTGTGTAACGACGGTACGCTGTTACCTCTATCTTTGAACGTTCTAATTTGTCGATCTCTTGATAAATTGCTTTCAGTGTGCGATTATCCGTAGCGCGATAGTATTTTCCTCCAGTGAGCGACGCTACTTCTGTCAAAACTTTTTCATCGATATCGACAGGGACCATCTGACGTCGTATGCCGAACGGGGTTTCAACAGGATAGGGAGCTTGACCTTGAGCGCCTACGCCGACTGTATAAATCCGAATGCCATACGTTGCAGCAATTTTAGCAGCGGTAATTGGATCGATTTCGCCGCGATTGTTGACGCCATCGGTCAGTAAAATCATTACCTTGCTTTTTGCTTTCGAATCCTTGACGCGATTGACGCCGTTGGCAATTGCAAGTCCAATTGCTGTCCCATCGGCGATCATTCCATTTTTTACATCCTTGAGTAAATTCTTGAGCACCGGGTAATCGAGCGTCAGGGGACATTGCGTAAAACTTTCGGCAGAGAAAATAACAAGTCCGATGCGATCATTGGAACGTCCATCAATAAAATCCGATGCAACTTGTTTTGCGGCTTCGAGTCTGTTCGGTGAAAAATCTTCTGCCAGCATGCTACCAGAGACGTCGAGAACGAGAACGATATCAATTCCTTCGGTTGTGATATTTTGTTTACTCGAGATTGACTGTGGTCGTGCAAGCGCAACAATGAAGAAAGCAATTGCAAGCAGCCGAAGCCAGATCGGAAGCCGTGCAAGTCGTTCGCGCCATGTTTTTGGAAGCGGCTTTGTGAGTTGAAGAGATGGAAAAGGCAATTCAACAAGTTGTTTTCGTTCAGTCTTCCACCAATAGTACCAAAGAGCTGGAATTAAAAGGAGAAGCCACAAAAATTCAGGATTGGCAAATCGATCACCCAGCATGCACAGCCTCCGGAACTTGTTGTGTTACCTGTTGTTCTTTTGGACTCATCGCCTGTACTATTTCATAGGCGCATTTTATTTCGCGTTCGTTATCCTCTGGATTCGGAACGAACTTTGCAAACTTCACTAAGTCTGCGGTACGCAAGCACCACTCTAACGAATCCCATACGCGAAGCGCATCAGGTATGTGTTTCAGGGAAGTAAGAATTTCATCCGTTGTAAATTCAAGCGCAGGAATTTCCCAGCGCTTTGCAAAGAATGTTCGGAGAATGTCCGTTACCTCAGAGTAATATTCTTTTACAAGTCCTTGCTGCCATAATCTTTTTTCTTCGAGTTTGCGTAACGCTGCAAGAGCTTCTTTGTGAGGCGGAATAATTATTACAGGAATGTTTTGCTGCTCTTTGCGCTTCTTCTTTTTCTTATAGTAGTACCATCCACCTATTGCCAATCCAATGAGAAGAATGACAATAAGATAGGGAAGTAAATCTGCAAATTTAATCGGCGCGTTATGAGGCGGTTTTAAATCTTTTATCTCGCCTTGTGGATTGATTGACAATCCTCGAAAATTTAGAAATAACGGATCAGTGTTTGCAATATGAGCTGAGGTATCGCTGTGGATGTAATATCGAAAAGGAATGGGAGGAAGAAATACCCGTCCCGAGTCCGTTGTGCTGAGATAAATTTTCCATCGCATCTTCTTTAAATTTTGGTCAATATGAAGTACCTCAAAAGAGCCAACGCTATCTGTTAGGATCGGAGCAATCGAATCAATTGGAGCTTTTGTGCTTGCTTCGATTTTGAGTTCAACGCAATCGCCAATAATGTACGATGTCGAATCAGTGTGAGCTTTCAATTGTACCGATGGCTGTGCGCAGAGAATTGATGTGGAAAAAATGAAGAAGATTGTAAGTGAAAGATGTTTCATAGAAAGTTACAGTCGTTGCTCGCGTAATCTGAAAAAATCAGCTAACGGTTTAATGTAAGGTTGATCAACATTGATCAGCACTTCATCGAGTCTGGACTTCAAGAAAAGAGTATGACGTTCTGCCGCTGCACGCTCGCGAAATTTTTGATAGATCAATCGAGAGCGCGGATCCATAGTATCGAGGAATCGAAATGCGCCTGTTTCTGCATCCCGTGCTCGAACGATACCAGCGTTTGGTAGAGCTCGTTCTCGTGGATCTTGCAAAACAATACCGATGAGGTCATGACGTTTGCCAACGATTCTAAGAGCAGCGTCGTATCCGCTATCAATAAAGTCGGAGATCAGGAAGACAATAGCGCGTTTCTTCTGCACGTGATTGAGATACTCGAGCGCGGTACCAATATTTGTTGCTGGTTCGGTTGGTTCAAAGGAAAGGAGCTCGCGAATAATGCGCAATGTGTGTCCACGACCTTTCCTTGGTGGAACATATTTTTCTATCCGATCGGTAAAGAGCAGAAGTCCAACTTTATCATTGTTCTTCATTGCAGAGAATGCAAGCACAGCGCTAATTTCTGCTGCAATGTCGCGTTTAAGATTGAGATGTGAACCAAAGAATTGCGAACCGCTCATATCAACCATCAGAATGACTGTCAGCTCGCGTTCTTCTTCGAATACCTTTACAAAAGGGTGATTGAATCGTGCGGTAACGTTCCAGTCAATCGTGCGAATTTCATCGCCAAACTGATACTCGCGGACTTCTGTAAATTCCATTCCTCTGCCTTTGAAGACTGAGTGGTATTCGCCAGAGAAAACCTGATTTACAAGTCCTCGAGTACGAATTTCGAGCTGTCGTACTTTTTTTAGGAGTTCTTTTGCTTCCATACGCTTCTGCGGTTTTGACGTTGTTGATGCACGCTTTTATGGCACTTCGATTGCGTTTAATATTTCCGAAACGATAGTCTCAGAAGTAATATCTTCCGCTTCTGCTTCGTATGTTACTGCAATTCGATGCCTGAGAACATCGGGACAGAGGGCGCGAACATCTTCTGGAATAACATATCCGCGCCGTTTGATGAATGCATGAGCTTTTGCTGCAAGCGCTAAATTGATCGTTGCACGCGGAGAAGCGCCATAGTTAATGAGCGAGGAAAGTTTTTCTAACTTATACGCCTTTGGCTCGCGCGTGGCAAACACGATGTCCAGAATGTATCTTTCGATTTTTTCATCGATATACACCTGTTGAACAGCGTTTCGCGCAGCAAGAATATCTTTTGTATGAATCACGGGCTTTACAGAAATGTCGTTGCCCTGAATGTTCTGACGCATAATAGCAAGTTCTTCTTCCCGCGACGGATATCCGATTTTTACCTTGAGCATAAACCTATCAACCTGCGCTTCAGGAAGTGGATAAGTGCCTTCCTGTTCAATTGGATTTTGCGTTGCAAGCACAAGGAACGGCTCTTCGAGCTTATAAGTTTCTTCGCCAATTGTTACCTGTCGTTCCTGCATTGCTTCGAGCAGCGCGCTCTGAACCTTTGCAGGAGCGCGGTTGATTTCATCGGCAAGGATAAAGTTTGCAAAGATAGGTCCTTTCCGTGTAAAGAATTTTCCATCTTTTTGGTTGTAAATCATTGTTCCAACGAGATCGGCAGGCAAGAGGTCTGGCGTGAATTGAATTCGCTGAAACTTTGCCTGAATAGCGGAAGCAAGCGTTTTAATTGCGAGCGTTTTCGCAAGTCCTGGAACGCCCTCGAGCAAAATGTGGCCGTTACAAAGCAAGCCGATGAGGAGTCGTTCTACCATATTTTTTTGACCGACGATGACTTTACTTACTTCAGAAGTGAGCGAGTCGACGAATGCGCTTTCTTTTTGAATCATTTCATTGATTGATTTAATATCCACTGATTTCTCCTTATGTAAATTTTGAAACTTACAACCACATTGACTGACGAAGGTTGAATTCTATCAGTTCCCTGCCTTCAATAAATTTCGAGCCACTCAACAAATTCATTTCGAACTTGCATTGCGGCTCGCATTAAAAGCAATGATAAAGTAAGAAGAATTCGCTGTTGAATCAATGAAAGGCGAGAAACTTTAATTCCCAACGATGCCGTCAATTTGAGAAATGTGCATTTTGCATTTCACTGAATCCGTTCTTATATTGAAACAGCCCATAGGCAGAGATTCTTAACTCTGAGTAATGGGCTTTTTCATCAGAGAAGTTGGGCACGTGGCGAAACTGGCAGACGCGCTAGCCTTAGGAGCTAGTGAGGCAACTCATGGGGGTTCAACTCCCCCCGTGCCCACATTGCTTTGAGTAAGATTTTTCTAAACAATTATTGTAAGGAATAAAACGTGGAAGTAGATATAAAAGAACTCTCAACTGTTTCCAATGAAGTCGAAATTACTGCTACGGCTGAAGAACTAAAACCGCACTTCGATAAAGCGTATAATGATTATCGGAAGAAGATAGAAATTCGTGGTTTTCGGAAAGGTCATGCCCCTCTTGACCTAATAAAGAAATTGTATGGCGATTTAATTGAACATGATTCACTAGAAGATATTGCTGGGGAATTCTATCGTCAAACAGTCAAAGAAAAGGAACTTAAGCCCATCGGTGAACCTGAACTTGTGGATATGAACTATGAACCCGGAAAGGAATTTAAATTCAAAATCCGTTATGACGTTCGTCCAGCTATTACACTTCAAAATTATAAAGGCATTACAATTACAAAACCTGTTCACACAGTAACCGATGCTGAAGTTGAGGACGAAATTCTGCACCTACGACGTGAAAAAGCGACAATGGTTCCGGTCGATAAGGTTACTGATCCAGAGCATATTGTTACTGTTGATGTTCAAGAACTTGACGAGAGCGGCGCTCCAATTATCGGTAGAAAGGACACGAATATTCGACTATACCTTGCCGATGAACGCCTTTCGCCAGAATACAAAGAGCATTTGAAAGACGCTGTCGTTGGGGGAGTGTACCCTATTAAGTTTGAACTCAATCGTGATGGACAGCCGTACGTCGAAGTAAATGAATTAACGGTAACGAAGATCGAGAAAGTTCAACTTCCAGAGCTTGATGATAAGTTTGCCGAAGAAATTTCCAATGGCGAATTTCATACTGTAGAAGAATTGCGTCAGGATGTGAAAAAGAAATTAGCAAATTACTGGAAAGAGCAAAGCGAACGGCGTGTAAAGAATGATCTCATTAACGAGTTACTTCGCATTCATGATTTTCAGGCGCCAGAATCGCTGATTCGTTCAGTACTAAATCAGTTATTAGAAGAAATGAAGAACGAATATCCTGGCAAGAAATTGCCTGATGATTTCGATACAGAAGCATTCTATGAACGAAACAGAGCTTATGCAATTGCACAATCGAAATGGGCTCTCCTGCGCGAAGAACTTCTCAAAGCAGAAAATATCACCGTAACCGATGAAGAGCTTGAGAAATATGCAGTGGTAGACGCTGAACGCATGAAAATTCCAAAAGAACGCATCATTCAATACTATAAGTCATCAGAGCAAATTCTGGATAGGTTTATGGGAGAAAAGTTGATGAAAACCCTATTAGACTCTGCTGTGATAAAAGAGGTACCAGAAGAGCAGTTAAAACCAGCTATTATTGAAGGAGATAAAAAATAGAATGAAAACGCCAATCATTACAGATCAGTTAGTTCCAATCGTTGTTGAACAGACAGGACGAGGCGAACGCTCGTTCGATATTTTTTCGAGACTTTTGAAGGAACGAATTGTTTTTTTAGGACTTCCGATTGATGATACAATCGCCAGTCTTGTTATTGCACAGCTTTTATTTCTTGAATCCGAGGATCCGGATAAGGATATTCACCTTTACATTAACAGTCCTGGTGGAAGTGTGTCTGCCGGACTTGCCATTTATGATACGATGCAGTATATTCGACCAGACGTATCGACCATCTGTATCGGAATGGCGGCAAGTATGGCGGCTGTTCTCTTAGCAGGCGGCGCAAAAGGAAAACGGACTGCATTGCCGAACTCAAAAATTATGATTCATCAACCTTGGGGCGGCGTGCAGGGAACAGCTTCGGATATCAGTATTCAAGCGGAAGAAATTTTGAAAACGAAGAAGAAGATCAACGAAATTCTGGCGTCCCATACTGGCAGATCGCTCGAACAGATTGAAAAAGATACTGATAGAGATTACTATCTTTCAGCGAGCGAAGCAAAAGAGTATGGATTGATTGATAACGTTTTGATAAAACGAGCTTCTGAGACAAAGAAATAATTGACTGAACGACAGGAGAAAAACAATGAGCCAGAGAACGCGTTCATCAGATAAAATTGCATGCTCCTTCTGTGGGCGTACGCCTGAAGAAGTCAATAGTATCATCGCCGGACCGGATGTGTACATTTGCGACCTTTGCGTAGCCAGTTCCGTTGAGATTATTAAAAACAATATGGCTGCGATCAATGCGCGAAAACTTGGCGTGCGGCGTGCTCTAACGCCTGTAGATATTAAGAATGCTCTCGATGAATTTGTGATCGGACAGGAATTTGCAAAGCGTACGCTGTCTGTGGCAGTCTATAATCACTACAAGCGCATCGAGAACAACGAAATGATGGCGTCGCTCGATGACGTTGAAATTGAAAAGAGCAATATTTTGCTCATTGGTCCAACAGGCACGGGAAAAACTTTGCTTGCCCAAACGCTCGCGAAAATTCTCGATGTGCCGTTTGCCATCGCCGATGCAACAACATTGACAGAAGCGGGATATGTTGGCGACGATGTCGAAACGATTCTTGTTTACCTTCTTCAAAACGCCGACTACAACGTCGAGAAAGCTGAGCGTGGTATTGTGTACATCGATGAGATCGATAAAATTGCACGCAAGAGCGATAGTGCTTCTATTACACGAGATGTTTCTGGCGAAGGAGTTCAGCAGGCTCTTCTAAAAATTCTGGAAGGCACCATCGCCGGCGTTCCGCCAAAAGGCGGAAGAAAACATCCAGAGCAAAGTCTTATTAGCATCAACACAAAAAATATATTGTTTATATGCGGTGGAGCATTCGATGGCTTGGAGCGAATTATTGAACATCGCATCAGTCAAAATCCAATGGGCTTTGGAGCGGATGTACACGGGAAGAAGAATAAGTCGCGTGAAAAGCTGTTCACGCAGGTTGAACCTGACGATTTGCTGAAGTTTGGTCTTATCCCGGAATTTGTTGGACGTCTTCCAGTCGTTGCCACGCTCGATCCTCTTGATGATACAGCGTTGCTCAATATTTTGACACAGCCGCGCAATGCTATTGTTAAGCAATATCAAAAGCTCTTTGCGCTGGAAGGCGTTGAATTGGAATTTGAAGAAACGGCTCTCAAAATGGTTGTTGATAAAGCAATGGAGCGAGGAACAGGCGCGAGAGCTCTCCGGTCGATTATTGAGTCAGTAATGCTCGATGTAATGTACAGCCTCCCTTCGCGTAACAATGTATCGAAGTGCATTATCACGAAAGATACCATTGCCAAAGCGAAGGAACCGATTTTCCTCTACGAGGAACGAAAATCTGCATAGCAGTAAATCATTCTTGATTGTATTCTCACGTGAAATGATCAACCCACAGGTTCACCTGTGGGTTGTAACTCACAGAAGTATTTGCCTGAACTTTTATCCCAATTTATGCATTAGAAATCTTTGAAGGTTGTTGCCTCGATACGCCTTACGGTTACTCGGCAACCGATTCCCTCACGATGGCTGAGGTGGATGCCAATCCGTATCGAAGCCACCGCAAAGCATCCTGTAACCCACGGGTTCACCCGTGGGAAGGACTTGCATGAGAAAAATGGGAGAACAATCTTTTGGATTGTAAGATGCTTAGCCTATCGGAACAATATCCCAACCGTTACGTGGTGCAGCCCGCCAATGCTTCCGTAAGAATTGTAAGCGTAATCGATAACGTAATCTTTGATAGTGAGTCCACCGCCAAACGCAAAGCCTGCAAATTCAGTTTTAGAAATCAAGCGAAGGTCTTTCCGTTGTTCATTGTTGTAGCCTGCGCGAAGTCGTAGCGACTGACTCATATGAAATTCAACTCCAAAGGTGAATGAGTCGAAGCGGTTAAGAAAATTATCGGTAGATTCGTTGAGACTATGGAAAGTGAAATTGATATCCGCAGGCAAATGCTCGGGTTGGAGTGTAAGTCCAATAGAAACATCGGTCGGGAGAGACTCGTTTGTGCCGTTGTAATTTGACAGTTGCTTTCCGAGGTGGAGAACGCTTGCCCCAAGAGTCAAATTCTTCGAAGGAATGGAGTATGTAATGCCGCATCCAGCGGAAAGCGCAGACGAGGAATACTCCGCAATGGATGAGTGAATGTATTCAATGTTTACACCGGCAGTAAAATTTTCAGCGAATGTTCTTCCTGCTCCAGCGACAATTGCAATGTCTGATGCGCCAAATGTTCCAACAACATAATCTGAAGCGTCAGTTCTATCGAATGAACCGTAGTTGAAATAAAGAACCCCAATGCCAACCGTTCCAATTGTTTCAACAGGTCTAGCGTATGTGGCGCTCCCAGAGTAAATTCCAGCAAGATGCTTGAAGTAGCCAACGGAAAGCTGAGGATAAGGGATGGTAACTAACGATGCAGGATTATAGAAAAGTACGTTCGGATCACTACTCGTTGTAATGTAACTGCCGTTCAGCGCTGCTGCACGCGCCCCAACATCGGTGCGAAGAAAATCATACACAGCATTTTGTGAGAATGAATACGAATAGAATCCTGCTATGCAAAGGAGTAAATACAAAAACTTTTTCATACAGCTTCAAAATATCGAATATGTTTTTGAAGTGCAATAATTTCTTTGTGGGAAGGAATGAAATTCAAAAAAAATTGTTACATTAGGAAAAAGGATTACCTATGAAATTGCAACGAGAGATCATTCAACAAGCGCCGAAAGTATTGCTCCATGACCACCTTGACGGCGGCGTTCGACCTCAAACAATTATCGAGTTAGCAAAGGATGTCCACTATACAAAACTACCGACCACCGATCCTGGCGAGCTTGCTGAGTGGTTCCATCGTGGGGCAAAGCGTGGAAGTCTGCCGTTATTCCTCGAAGGATTCGAACATACCTGTGCAGCGCTGCAGACGGAAGAGGCGCTCGAACGCGTTGCGTATGAGATGTTAGAAGATATGAAGAAGGACGGCGTTGTCTATGTCGAAACTCGGTTTGCGCCAATTCTCCATACAACAAAAGGACTCGATCGCCCTAAAGTCGTGATGTCGGTGTTAAAAGGATTAGAACAGGGAAGAAAAGATTTTGGCGTGCAGTATGGAGTAATTCTTTGTGCGATGCGAAATATGGAACCTGCTCTATCGCAGGAAATTGCAGAGCTTGCAGTTGATTTTAGACAGCGCGGAGTTGTTGGTTTTGACCTCGCGGGCGAAGAAGGCGGCTATCCGCCGAAGAAACATATCGATGCGTTTGAATACATTCAGCGTGAAAATTTTAATATTACCATTCACGCCGGCGAAGCGTTTGGAAAAGAATCAATCTGGCAGGCGATTCAATGGTGCGGCGCTCATCGTATTGGACATGCAACTCGCTTAATCGAAGATATTAACGTGAAAGAAGGCGAGGTGGTGAGTATGGGAACCCTTGCGCAATACGTGCTCGACAAACGCATTCCTCTTGAAATTTGTCTCACGAGTAATGTTCACACCGGCGCAGTGCCAAGCATCGAAGAGCATCCATTCGGAATATACTATCAGCAGAAATTCAGAGTAACATTGAACACAGACGACCGACTGATGAGCGATATAACGCTCACCGATGAATACCTCCGAGCTGCAGAAGTCTTTGACCTGGATCTCGACGATCTCGAAAAAATAACAATCAATGCTATGAAGAGCGCATTTATGCCGTACAATGAACGCATCGCAATTATTTACAATGTGCTGAAACCTGGTTATGCAAAAGTAAGAGAGGGATTAAATACAGTTTAGCGCTCGGCGCTTTGTACAAGAATTGAAACAAGGGAAATTCAAATGTATATTTCAATCAACAAAAAAAGGGAATAAGACATGCACAACATTTTTGCAGTTATTGTAATGTTATTGATAGGAGGTAATACTATGGATATAAATTATATTCACTGGCTTGGTCATTCATCGTTTCGGATTGAAGACAGCACGGTTCAGATATACATTGATCCGTGGAAGCTAGCAGCATCGGCGCCGAAGGCGGATATTATTTTTATTACTCACGGTCACTATGACCATTTTTCGAAAGATGATATCGCCATGATTCAGAAACCCTCGACAATAATTGTAGCTCCATCTGATGTAGCGGCGCAGGTGAAAGGAAACGTTGTTGCGGTAGAGCCTGGAAAAGACTACGTTGTTGGTAAATTAAAAGTTCACACAGTACCAGCATACAACATCAACAAGAATTTCCATCCGAAAGCAAATCGTTGGGTTGGATATGTCATTACGCTGACGAGCGGACAGAAGATTTACCATGCCGGCGATACCGATGCAATTCCTGAGATGAAATCCCTTGTTGTTGATGTCGCGTTGATGCCGTGCGGCGGCACATACACAATGACTGCAGAGGAAATGGCACAAGCGGCAAATTCGTTCATGCCAAAAGTACTCATTCCGATGCACTATGGCGATGTTGTTGGTTCAAATATAAATGCAGAAACAGTGAAGAAGATTTTCAAAGGAACAACAGTAATTAAAGCAGTGGAAAAGTAAATTCTGGAAATCAGCAATGTCGTTATGAAGCAAACTTTTAGAGCAAAATGTTCTAAATACATATCGTTCCTTCTTGCAGTTGTACTACTTTTGGGGATAGTTTATTACCAATACACAAGAATGCATGAGAACACAGATCATCATCTTGTCTATGCGCTCGACGATACCTATATCCATATGGCAATGGCAAAGAATCTTGCTAAGCATGGCGTCTATGGCGTAACGAAGTATGAATTTTCATCTTCCTCATCTTCTCCTGTCTGGACGTTGCTGCTTTCTCTGTTTTATGTCATAGTTGGCGTTAATGAATGGCTGCCGTTGGTATTGAATATTCTCATTGCAATAATGGTTTTATATGTAATGTATAAAATTCTTATATCCAACAACGTCAACCAGTTCGTTATAGCAATCATTTTAATTGTGGCGATATTTATTATTCCCATGAGCGCTCTTGTTTTTGTAGGAATGGAGCATTTACTCCATGCATTGCTAACCCTCGTTTACGTCTGCCTTCTCACCTATTTGATAAAAAAGCCAAATAGAAGACAGCTCATTTTATTATATATCCTTACGCCAATTTTGGTAATGACCCGGATGGAAGGATATTTTATAGTAGCGGGCGCTATAATTGTATGCGCCATTTTTAAAAAATGGAAAGAAGGATTGGTTGTTTTATTGTTGTCATTGATTCCGCTTTTGGTTTACCAGTACATTTCGATAAAGCAGGGATGGCAATGGTTGCCAAACTCGATTATCATTCGCTCAGAAGGATCTCTATTAAATGATATTGATACGCATAATACTGTATTACCTTATGTGCCGGCATCATGGCTGAATTTATACTACGGTATTCTCTGGAATGTTGAGTCTTATACATATCTTGTTAAAATTGTGTTAATAGACGTTTTGATCGGGATTTCAATACTTTTGCAGGGAAAGACATTTAAGAATGATAATTTAATAATGCTATTTGTATTTGCGGTTGCGACCGTATGCCACCTAATGTTGGGGAAATTTGGTTTTTTCTATCGGTATGAAGCTTACATAGTAACTCTATCGATTTTTATGTTTGGAATGATGCTTGAGCCGTATTTCAAAATTGTAAGAAATAATTTTAAGAAATTGTCTCAGATTATAATATTATTATTGATTATTAAATTTATGATAGACGCTAAAGACGGAATAATAAATCGTATCAATGGATCGATGAGAACAACTCCTCTGGCGTGCAAGAATATATATGAACAACAATTTCAAATGGCTAAATTTGTAAAGTTCTATTATCCAAAATCTACAATTGCAATAAATGATATAGGAGCTATTACTTTTTTCAACGATGATATAAGAATTATTGATATTGTTGGTTTAGCGGACAAAGATGTATTTAATCTATTAATGGCTAATAACTATAATGCAGAGACCTTACATCAGTTATGTCAGAAAAGAGGCGCGGATATTGCAATGATGTACGAAAGTTGGGCGCCCTTATGCGGATTTAAGAATATTCCAAAGGAATGGAATAAAGTTTGCGATTGGAGGTGGACATACAAAATTGTATGTGCGGATAATGTTGTCTCATTTTTTGCAATAGACAGGATGGAGAAAAATGAGATGAGACAAAAGATGTCGGAATTTATGAAAGAGTTGCCACCTTCAGTTCAGGTTATGTTTACTGAGGAATTGTTAGTACGGTAAAATTTTGTAAAAAGATTTGCAAACATTATATTTTGGATAAGCGGTAGGTGGCTTGATATATTTGTTTTTAGAAATAATTTTGACACAGATTATGCTATAAAAGTAACCGTAAAGTTTAAGGTGAAGTAAAATAATAAAATAGATGAAAGAAGAGAGAATCAAAATGGCGACTTCGATACAAGCTATCGCTCACCTCAGCCGCCGTCAGGAAATCGGTTGCCGAGGTGCCGTAAGGCGTATCGGGGGAACGGTCTTTGCAAGTTTCTAAGGTGTAATTTGGGTTTAATATAGCGGTGTAATTTGTCTCTTAACTTGGATTCTTTGATGGCCACATTAGTTTCTATAATTATTCCGGTTTATAATGAAGTAAATTTTATTGAAGAAACTTTACAAGAAGTTTCATTGGTTCGATTAGACTCGCTTAATTTAGAAAAAGAGATCATTGTAGTTGATGATAGCTCTACTGATGGTACGTATGAAAAATTATTGCAATTAAAAGACAAATATCCTATTGTGATCCTTAGGCATGAACATAATCTTGGGAAAGGGGCTGCATTACATACAGGTTTTAAACATTCAAAAGGAGAAATAATTATTATTCAAGACGCTGATCTTGAATATTCTCCTGAAGAATATCCAAACCTTCTTGAGCCAATTATTCATGGGAGGGCAGATGTTGTATATGGATCCCGTTTTGTATCTTCTCAGGCTAAGCGGGTTCTTTATTTTTGGCATTCTGTAGGGAATAAATTTCTAACTGTATTGTGTAATATGGTTACTGATTTGAATCTTTCTGACATGGAAACAGGATATAAAGTCTTTAAGAGTTCTATAATTAAAAGTTTGACTCTCAAAGAAAAACGATATGGATTTGAGCCCGAAATAACAGCTAAAATTTCAAAATTAGCTCGTCAAGGGAAATGCCGAATTTATGAAGTTGGTATTTCTTACAATGGTCGTTCATACTCTGAGGGTAAAAAAATTACCTGGATTGATGGAATAAGTGCCCTACGTTGCATCATTAAATATTCACTTTGGGATTAAAGATATAATGGAAATCGATGTGGTAGGATATCGGACATTGGAAACATTTAGTAAAGCCACTAAATTTAATAAATGGCTGTATTCGAAATTTTCAAATTATGTTGGGCAAAGAGTTTTAGAGATAGGTTCGGGAATAGGAAATTTAACTGTCTGTATAAATTCTAAAGAAATCTACGCTACAGATTATTCAGACTATTATATAGAAATATTAAAACAAAGATTTATCGAAAAACATAATATTACAGTTCAGAAGTTGGATGCTAGGAGGGAAAAAGATTTTAGATCGTTAAAGGCCTATGGTACTTTCGATACCGTGATTTGTTGTAATGTACTTGAGCATATAAAAGAAGATGATATGGTTATACAAAATTTTAACGATTCGCTTGTTGAGCAAGGGAACTTAATATTGCTCGTTCCTTTTTCACAATGGTTATATTGTAATTATGATCGTAATTTAGGACATTGTCGTAGATATTATAGAAAAGATTGCATAAATCTTCTTACAGCGCATAATTTTGTTTTGGAGAGGATATTCCTCTTTAACTTTTTCGGAGGAGCTGGATGGCTAGTATTTGGGAAATTACTAAGACAAGAACATATTGGAAGTTCCTTAATGGGTGTATATGATAAATGTGTCCCTGTTTTTTCATTGATAGAGAAATACGGTACTCCATTTGGAGCTTCGATTATTTGTATTGCAAAAAAATCTAAAAAAACATAGAATATTAGTATTAGAAGGATAACAAATGGGGAAGAAGAATCAAATCGGGCTAATTCTTGTAGGATTGATGTTGTGTGTTTTGTATGAGGTAATAGTATACTCAACGAATAATTTTGCAATTCCAACAGATTACTTTTCCCGGCATATTTTGTACTGGTTTCATTTAAATGAAATTCAATCATATGTTTGGAAAACGTTCTTATTATTGCCGTTAATTTTTTTGGTTTCTATTTTAGTAACGCGTAAAAAAATTAATCTCGATTTTACGTTAGATAAATTTCATCCGTTCATATTAGGTGCTTTTGTTGTTATTTCTATGTTATTATTAATCCTTTCTATAAAATTTGTTTTCCATGGGACAGAAATTACCGATGATGAAAATACATTCGATTTTCAGGCTCTGACATTATGTGAAAACAAATTGGTGAATTCTCCTCCTCCAACTGTTGGAAATTTTCGAAATATATTTATGATCAACAATGGTGCAAAATGGATAGGTTTGTACACAGTGGGGCATCCGTTAATCATTGCCGGTGGTATATTATTGGGGAATCGATATTTGTTAACAATCGTTCTAAGTATTTCGTTGATTATTATTATCTATCTAATTGGGAAAGAACTCTATGATAAAAAAACTGCCTTGGTAGCTTCATTAATAATTTTTACTTCTCCATTTTTTTACTTTATGTCTTCTACAAGATTAAGCCACACTTCATCAGCTTTTTTCCTCTCATTATCAATTCTTTTTTTCATTAAGGCTAGAAAGCATGAAAATATTCGGATGCAGCATGTGTTATTGTTTTTATCTGGTTTCTCAATAGGTTATGCCTTTAATATTCGACAATTAACTGCGGTTTGTTTTTTCTTACCATTATTCATAGGGATGTTGTTTGAAGTTATTAAAATGCCTAAAGATATTTTTAAAATTTTTATTCCTTTTTGCATAGGAGGCGGAATCCCGTTTTTTTTTACTCTTTGGTACAATGTAACTATTACAGACAACCCGATTCTTTTCCCAATATCTTTTTATGACCCACTAATCCATTATGGTTTTGGCGCTTATGGCCATAATGCTTTGTTGGGTTTTCAAAACATGTTGCTAAATTTATTAAGATTAAATATATGGTTCATGGGAATACCAATCAGTTTGTTGTATGTATTTTTAATGCTATTTGCTCCACAAAAGAAGGAAGATAAATTTCTATTTTCTATTATCGCCTGTACATTTATTGGTTATTTCTTTTATTATTTTCCAGGGATAGGGGACGTTGGGCCTGTTTATTATTATGAGACAATAATTCCTTTATCTTTACTAAGTGCAAGAGGCATATTTTATTTAAAAGATCATTTACCATTTACGCTGGAGAAATCAAAAACTTTTCTTACCGCTTTTATACTTGTGGGATTGATGGTCTCAGTCGGAACATTCTACAGTGAAAAGATTGCTCATATCCAGCGTCTGACTGATGCAATTCAAAAGCCCTATAAAGTAATCGAAGATGCGCAGATTCAAAATGCAATTGTTTTTATGAAAGATATTCCTCCTCGTGGTTGGGTTCGAGGTTTACGCAATCCATCGCCAACGCTTGATGATGATGTCCTTATTTGTCTCTATGCGGATTCATTGTCCAACCATCAGCTTGTGAGTCATTTTCCAAATCGAGTTCCGTACATTGAATACTACGACTCGGACAAAAAGCAGTATATTCTTGAACCGTTTGAGTCCAGATAGAAATTTTGCAATAGAAAGCTAAAAAACAATTGCCTCGATACGCCTTACGTCTACTCGGCAACTGATTCTTAGACGGTGGGTGAGTAGAGCGAAAGTTCGTATCGAAGCCGTCGGTTTTTCTCTAATTCATTAGAATTTTCATCGTTGAAGTTATTGCATATCGTGAGTTTTTTCGCTATAATTATTCAACCCCACAAAAGCGTGGGGATTTTTTTCGTGATTAAGGAATGACTATGTATACAGTATTGCTGATTATCGAAATCCTTGTTGCAATTTTGCTTATGATTGTTGTCCTTATGCAATCGAGCAAAGGCGGCGGATTAGCGGGAAGCTTTGGCGGCTCGAATTTAGGCTCAGTCTTTGGAGTTCGCCGAACATCAGATTTTTTGACGAAAGCAACACAGTGGCTTGCTGGAATTTTTATGGTTCTGGCAATTGTGATCAATCTTTGGTTTTTGCCGCGTGGCACAGCATCGCGTGAAAGCGTCATTCAATCAGGTCCACCGCCAGCAACATCGTTGCCGCCCGTTCAGCAGTTGCCGTCAGGTTCGCCAGCTGGCAATGGTGCAGGAAAATAATTTTTGCTTTGCACCCATGGCTCAATTGGTAGAGCAACTGACTCTTAATCAGTGGGTTCCAGGTTCGAGTCCTGGTGGGTGCACGGAGTAATTTCATTTGAACATAAGAACGTATTTATCAAGGAGATGAACTTTGGAAACATCGCCAAAAACAAAATTCTTCAAATCTGAAGAAAGTGAAAAGAAGTGGTATGTCGTCGATGCTACAGGCCAAACGCTTGGACGACTTTCTTCTCAGGTTGCTAAATTGTTACGTGGTAAAAATAAACCGACATTTACTCCCAATGCAGATGTTGGCGATTATGTTATCGTTATCAATGCAGAAAAAATACAGCTAACAGGAAAGCGTCCAGGACTTAAACAAATTTATCACAACACAGGTTACCCTGGTGGAGCAAAATTTGAGTCAATCAAAGAATTGCTTCAAACCCATCCTGAAAAAGTAATCGAGCACGCAGTGCACGGAATGTTGCCGCACAACCGTTTAGGAAAAAGACTTGGATTAAAATTGAAAGTCTATCGTGGCGCAACGCATCCCCACGCTGCTCAGAAGCCAGAACCAATTAAGTTTTAAGAGAAGGTAAAGAATATTTATGCAAGCACGAATTTGTGTCGGACGACGGAAGAATGCAGTTAGCAGAGTCAAGTTAGTTGAAGGCTCTGGCAAAATTATTGTGAATGATCGTGATATCGAACAATATTTTCCAATCGAATTATTGCAGAGTGAAATCATGAAGCCGTTTCAGGTAACTGAGACGCTTGGAAGGTACGATGCTTATGTTCGGGTGGAAGGCGGCGGAATGTCCGGGCAGGCGGGCGCAGTTCAATTAGGAATTGCACGTGCGCTTGTTGCGGTCGATGAAGATTTTCGCACAACATTGCGGAATGCTGGACTTCTAACGCGAGATCCCCGAATGGTCGAGCGGAAAAAATACGGTCAGAAAAAAGCACGGAAACGATTTCAATTTTCAAAACGTTAAATCACTTTCCGATATTGTTATCGGAACAATTATCAAGCATATTTCTGGATTCAACCGGCAGTGTTCCATTTGTTCTGTGAATGGAATCCGGAAGAAGATGAAGGGAATAGAAGAACAACTGAAAGGATTATATTATGTCGCATGTAGAAATTGAAGCGCTCTTACAAGCGGGCGCTCACTTCGGTCACTTAACTCGCCGCTGGAATCCCAAAATGAAGCCATATATTTTTATGGAACGGAATGGGATTCACATCATAGATCTCAAAAAAACTCAGGAAGCGCTTGACGAAGCATGGAATGCCGTCTCGAATATTATCGCTGAAGGGAAAAAGGCGTTATTCGTTGGTACAAAACCACAGGCGCGCGATGTTGTCAAAGAAGCGGCGTTACGTTGCGGCGCTTTCTATGTAACAGAGCGATGGCTCGGCGGTATGCTTACGAATTTTTCGACAATACGAAAAAGCGTAAAGCGATTAACGAATATTGAAAAGATGGAAATGGATGGAACATTCGACAACATTACAAAGAAAGAGCGTCTCTATTTGACGCGTGAACGCGATAAATTGCAACAGGTTCTTTCGGGTGTTGTGGAAATGTCGAAACTTCCGGGAGTCCTTTACATCGTCGATATTAAGAAAGAAGCAAATGCGGTTCGAGAAGCAAATCGCCTTGGAATTCCGATTGTTGCAATTGTCGATACGAATACCGATCCCGATCCCATCACTTATCCAATTCCAGCAAATGATGATGCGTTGAAATCTATTCAGCTTATTACAAATCTTATTGCGGATGCAATTCTTGATGGAAATGAACGCGTATCTGCTCGGAAAGCGGCGGAAGCCGAAGAGCAGTCTATTATAGCGGATGGAGTCAAACCGGAAATTCATGAATAAAGAATAAGGAAGGAATGAATTAAATTATGAGTAGTAGTATTTCGAGTGAAGTAGTAAAACAGTTACGGGAAAAAACCGGCGCTGGAATGATGGATTGCAAGCGCGCTCTTGAAGAAACAAAAGGCGATATGGAAGCTGCAATTGAATTGCTTCGGAAGAAAGGAGCGGCAACTGCAGCAAAACGCGCTGATAAAGAAACGAATCAGGGTGTTGTCGAATCGTATATCCATGCTGGCGGTAGAATTGGCGCCTTAGTTGAGCTCAACTGTGAAACCGATTTTGTCGCAAAGACTCCTGGTTTCAAACAACTTGCGCACGATATTGCAATGCAGATTACAGCAATGAATCCTCAGTACATTTCTCGTGAGAATGTCGATAAAGCGACAATTGAAAAGGAACTTGAGATTTATCGAGAGCAGGCAAAGATTGAGGGAAAGCCTGAGCAAGTAGCGGAGAAAATTGCTCTAGGCAGACTGGAGAAATTTTATCAGGAGTTTGTTTTGCTTGAACAAAGTTTCATTAAAGATTCCGGCAAGACAATTAAAGATGTGATCGATGAAGAAATTGCCCGTGTTGGCGAGAAAATTTCTGTTCGTCGTTTTGTGCGATACCATTTAGGCGAGTAAATACATAGTAAACTCCCGGAGCAATTCGGGATTTTTTTTATCCTGCTTGGAGGGAATACGAAATGGCACAGCTTCGATACCGGAGGATTTTGCTGAAGTTGAGCGGTGAGGCGCTCATGGGCGAACTTGAATACGGAATCGATCCTAAAATTCTAAAGCAATATGCTGAAGAAATTGCAAGCGCCCATGAACTTGGCGTAGAAATTGGCATTGTGATTGGCGGCGGAAATATCTATCGCGGAGTAGAAAATTCTTCGGATGGCATCGATAAAGTTACCGGAGATCATATGGGAATGCTTGCGACGGTAATCAACGCTCTTGCTCTTCAGAATGCGCTGGAGCGTCGTGGATTGCTCACCCGTTGCCTCACCGCAATCAATATGGAACGAATTGCTGAACCGTTCATTCGTCGGCGGGCAATTCGCCACCTCGAAAAAGGGAGAATCGTTATATTTGCGGCTGGCACGGGAAATCCTTATTTTACCACCGATACAGCGGCTGTTCTCCGTGCAATCGAAATCGAGGCGGATGTGATCTTAAAAGGAACGCGCGTTGATGGAGTCTATGATTCTGACCCAGAAAAGAATTCAAATGCGATTCATTTCCCTACAATTACCTATACAGATGTACTGAAGAAAAATTTGCGTGTGATGGATTTAACTGCAATTACGTTATCACAGGAAAACAAATTGCCCCTCATTGTGTTTAACATGAATGTGCCTGGAAATTTGAAGCGAGTTGTTATTGGCGAGCAAATTGGTTCACTTGTTAGTGAAATGCAAGCAAAGTAATAATCACTTTCAACTCATAACAATTGATGGAAGGCTTATGACAAACGTTAAAGATATTCTAAAAGAAGCTGACGATAGAATGAAAAAAGCTGTCGAAACAGTACGGAATGAATTATCAAAAATCCGAACAGGGAAAGCAACTACTGCCTTACTCGATGCAGTTCGGGTTGATTACTATGGATCTCCGACTCCGCTCAGTAAAATTGCGAGCGTCAGCACGCCGGATGTGCATACTATTTCTATTCAACCATGGGAAAAGACTCTCATCCCTCATATTGAAAAGGCAATCCTCCAGGCTAACATCGGTCTGAATCCCATCAACGATGGAACGGTTGTTCGTGTCCCGGTGCCGCCGCTGAATGAGGAACGGCGTCGCGAATTGGTGAAACTTGCGAAGAAATTTGGAGAAGAAGGTAAACTTGCAGTAAGAAATATCCGGCGCGATGCAATCGAGCATCTCAAGAAGGCGGAAAAAGCAGAACATCTTTCCGAAGATGAACGAAAACGCGGCGAGCAGGAAGTTCAAAAGTTGACGGATAAGTACATCAAAGATATTGATGCGCTTCTTGCACAAAAAGAAAAAGAGATTATGGAAGTGTAATAAAGAGTTTTATTTATTCTTTAACTGTCCAGAACCAGATAAATCCAATGTGGGGATTATCTTTTCGCTCCACTTCTTCTATGGAACGAAGAGAGATAGAGAGTGGAAATTTTAAATGGTGTCTGGACAGTCTTTTTTTGAAACAAATATTGATTAGGTTCGTATCAAAGTTTGATTTAGGTTTGTAAATAAAAAGAGGATACTATGGCACAGACGAAGCGATTATATCGAAGTACCAAGAACAAAATACTTGCGGGCATTTGTGGTGGTATTGCAGAATATCTCGATACGGATCCAACATTTGTTAGGATTATCTGGATTGTTTTAACGTTATTAGGTGGTTCTGGAATAATTCTTTACATAATTGCCTATCTCATTATGCCCGAGAATCCAGAAAAGACCGGCGAAGTTCAGACTGAAACGAATTCGAAAGCGAACATTTTTCTTGGCTCGCTTCTCATTATTCTTGGCGGATTGCTTTTGTTAGATACAACTGATGTAATTTCGTTCCATAGATTATGGGCTACAAGCTGGGAATATATTTTACCTCTCACTTTCATCCTCATCGGTTTTGCGCTTCTCCTTGGCAGAAAGAGAAGACAAACGCCGCCGAAAGAAACTTCTGCAGAAGTTTTAGAAGGCGACGCCACAGCGCCTCCTCAAGAAGCAACCGCTGAAGAAGAAGAGCCAGAACGACTTATGAGGTCGCGAAAGGATAAAAAGATTTTGGGAGTATGCGGCGGTATTGCGGAATATTTTCATATTGATTCTACAATTATACGATTGCTTTACATTCTCTTTACATTTGCCACGGGAGGAGTGGGCATTATTGTTTACTTTTTGCTGGCTTTAGTAATGCCAAAAGAACCTGCTGCTCCTGAACAGTAAGGATGTGATTTATGGAACGACGACTCAATAATGTATCTATCATTGGTATTTTTTTTCTTGTTCTCGGGATTGCGTTACTTTTACACAAACTTGAAATAATTCCATCTCTATGGATGTATGTTTTTTGGGGTAGCGTAGGATTGTGTGGACTTGGAATCACTGTTACAACATTTCCACAACAACGGCGTAGTCCAGTGTTTTGGGGAAGTTTAATGTTCTTCTTTAGTATTGGTGTGATACTTCACAGAGCTAATGTTCTTCAGAGTGAATCGTGGGATTTTTTAGCTACACTTAGTCTGGCGATAAGTTTTGCGTGTCTGATGACGTATCTCCTTGATATTCGCCAAATGGGAATTCTCATTCCGGCCATTCTTTGTGGGGCATACGGACTGTTGCACTATCTCTGGGAATATGAATTGCTCAATTGGTACGATATTCAGTATATCGTTCGTACATACTGGCCTGTGTTGCTTATTGTGTGGGGAATTTCATTTCTTGTTCGGCGACGACCTGATTAGTTTCATCTTTGCTTTCATTGGCGCTGCCTTCGAGAGCCTCAGGCAGCGACTCCTGCAGGTGAATGGGTAGGACGATAGTCCGTATCGAAGCCACCATTTTGGGTTACTCTTCTTTTACCTCCTAAATTCATATTCCAACCTATATTGGATATCTGGTTTGAGTGCATCTACATTTTGTGCTTAATGTGCTTCCAGCCAGTTTGCGCCAACTCCTGCGTCAACAACAACTGGAACATTAAGCGGTAATGCCGACTGCATTATTTCCGTAACAAGTTTTTGAACAGGAAGAAGCTCGTTTTCCGATACATCGAATACTAATTCGTCGTGTACCTGAAGAATCATTGCTGAGGCAAATTTTTCTTGCTGAAACGCTTTATCAATTCTTACCATGGCAATTTTAATCATATCTGCTGCGGTGCCTTGAACTGGCATATTGATTGCCTGCCTTTCCGCATTTTGCCGAATCGTTCGATTCCTACTTGTAATATCTGGAAGGTAACGACGGCGACCTAAAAGTGTGGTAACATATCCTCGTTGACGAGCCTGAAGAATTGTATCGTTAATATACTGCTGAACTTTTGGAAATCGCTGGAAATATCGCTCGATAATTTCCTTTGCTTCCGTCTGACTGATGTCGAGTCGAGTGGAAAGTCCGTAAGCTCCAATTCCATACATTATTCCAAAATTTACTTCCTTTGCTTTCCGTCTCATTTCTCGGGTAACCTCGCTGAATTCCACTCCAAAAATTTTTGAGGCTGTTGATGCATGGATATCTTCACCGTTGACAAATGCTTCTCGCAATCCCTCATCGCCAGAAATATGCGCCATTACACGAAGTTCAATTTGGGAATAGTCGGCAGAGAGGATTTTTCCCTTAGATGCGCTTGGAATAAATGCTTTTCGAATTGCTCGACCGACTTCTGTCCGGATAGGGATATTTTGCAGATTCGGATCGCTACTCGAGAGTCGTCCGGTTGCCGTTACCGCTTGATTAAAAGAAGTATGAACTTTACCGGTTTTAGGATGAATCAACTTTGGAAGAGCATCGACATAGGTTGATTTGAGTTTCGAGAGTTGACGGTATGCAAGGAGATGTTCGATAATTGGATGTTCCTTCTGAAGCGACTCGAGTACTCCCATATCAGTTGAGTAACCAGTTTTTGTTTTCTTTGCTGGTGAGAGTTTCAACGTTGTAAAGAGAACTTCTGAAAGTTGTTGAGAAGAATTTATATTGAATGAAGCGCCAGCGAGCCGATATATTTCCTGTGTTAGCTCTGTCAGTTGTCGTTCGAGCTCTTTCGACATTGACTCGAGGTATGGAACATCGATCATAACGCCGGTGGATTCCATTTTTATGAGTACTGGAATGAGAGGAACTTCAACTTCGTTCCAGAGCTTGTCCATTTCCACTTCGTGGATTTTTTCTCTTAAGATTTTATAGAGCTGAAAGGTAACATCGGCATCTTCACAAGAATATTCGGAAACGCGCTCGAAAGGAATCTCCTGCAATTTTTTTTGCTCTTTTCCTTTGCCTACAAGTTCATCGTAACTAATAGGTTTGTAGTTGAGATATTCCTGAGCGACCGAATCGAGCGAATGTCTTCCATCAGGACGGAGCAGATAGCTTGCAATCATTGTATCGAATGAAATTCCATTTACTATAATTCCATAGTTGAAGAGGACGAGGGCATCGTACTTACTATTATGTCCAATTTTTTTTATTGATGAATTTTCAAAAATGGGCTTTAGTTTATTTACTACATAAGGGAGCGAGAGCCCTTTCTCTGGTTGGACGTTTGCCGTAGCTTGAAATAAATCATGTTCGTCTGGCTCTGTTGTATTTGACTTGAGTGCGACGTAACAGGCTTTTCTTGGTTCCAAACAAAATGAAATTCCAAGAAGGTCAGCCAGAAGAGGATTCGTTGATGTTGTTTCGGTATCGAAGGCAAATTCCTGGGAATTTTCGAGAACGGAACAAAGTCGCTCGAATGCTTCTTCTGATTCGATGAGGTTGTATGAATGTTCTTCAGAAGAGATTGTACCTTGCTCTTCTGCTGCGGACTTTTCTTGAGGAAATGAAAATGATACTGCTGAAGTTTGTTCTTCGGATTGCAGCTTTGCAAGCAGAGAGCGGAATTCCAAATCTTTAAATAATTGCGTAAGCTCGGCTATATTTTTTTCTTTTGCTTGAAGTGAATGCACGTCAATAGGAATCGGTACGTTGGTATCGATTGTTACTAATTTTTTTGACAGAAAAGCGAGCTCACGGTGCGTTTCCAATTTTTCACGGAGTCGTTTTTGTTCGATCTCGTCGAGATGAGAATAAAGATTTTCGAGACTGCCGAATCTTTGAATCAGCGGAATGGCTGTTTTTTCACCGACGCCGGGTACGCCGGGAATGTTATCGGAACTATCGCCTGTGAGCGCAAAGACATCTATAATTTGAGATGGCTGTACGCCAAATTTCTGTCTGACTGAATCGTTGGTAATGATTTCTACGTCTGTGCCTTGCCGACCGGGTTTGAAAATTTTTGTTTTATCTGTAACAAGCTGCATAAAATCCTTGTCGGGTGAAACAAGGAAGGCAAGTGCGTTGGTTTCCTCTGCCTGTCGGGCAAGCGTGCCAATGATGTCGTCTGCTTCGTAACCGTCCAATTCGACGACCGGGATATTATATGCGTTGATTATTTCTTTCAATATTGGAATTTGCGCCGTCATATCTTCGGGCATTTTCTGTCGAGTGGCTTTGTACTCCTTGTATGCATGATGTCGAAATGTCGGAGCGCTGGTATCGAAAATAACAGCGATATGATCCGGGTGTTCTACCGAAAGAATACGATTAAGGAACGTAACGAATCCGAAGATAGCGCTTGTGTTGATTCCTTTGGAATTTATCAAAGGACGTTGAATGAATGCGTAGTAAGCGCGATAAGCAAGCGCCATTCCATCCAGTAAAAATACTCGCTCATTTTCCATTGCTTTTCCGGGAATAAATTTATTAAAACAATATACGAAAGTGAAACTGAAGAGCCAAAGAAGGTAGGAAAAGAAAATAAAATGAAGTAATCTTTTGAGATGATGAGTTTTTTTGTATCTTATATAGGCGTGTGAATTGGCTAAAATAACAATGAATATTATTAGATATAATACAAAGGTTGAAAAACAATCCTGTAGAACAAATACCCTACGATTACTGGCCTCTAGAAAATTGTAGTTGCAGATTGGACCGATTTTGATAAGATCAATCCTGTTCCTGCTTTGGGAACTTGCCATATTGATGGACTTCTATCAGATAATGGCTCTAATAGGATTCATTCTACGAGTAATCTAATCGATAGAGGGCAATGTAGGTTTACCTTTCTATGGCAGTGTTTTTGACTTAAGAGTGTTTGAATGTAAATGGACTGTCCAGCGGAGTTTATACTTGTGTATTAAGACAAGGAAGTTCAATTAAATCTCAAAGAATTGTTGTACTGAAATAAACAAAATAATATCCCACCAAAAAAATATAAGGAGCTCTATGATGTTAAAAAAATGTTCGTATTGTGTGTTGATAATGACTTTGGTAGCGCTCAATGTCGGTATGGCACAAACAGCAGCAACTGCAGTTTGGCCGTTGACGAGCGATCAAAATCCACAGGTTACTGGAGCTATTAGCGCGCAGCCTCAGAGACTCACTATGATGCAAGTTTCCTATTCAAGCGGCGTACAACGTTCCAGTCCAAGTGGCACTGCAGGTTCATGGCCTGGCGAATCGACAGAAAATTCCTCTCGCTTTATGGAATTTGTTGTTACTCCAGCACAAGGGAATACTTTTACAATAACGTCAATTTCGATGATTCTCTATGCTAATTCTGGAAGTAACATGCGTGCAAATGTTTACTACGCTACAGATTCTTTGTTTGCATCGAAAGTGCAAATAGGTTCGACATTTAGTCTTGGCTCATCAGCGCTTTCTACTCCAAATGTTACTGCGTCTCTAAATCTTACATTAAATTTATCAGAAACTCTTTATGTAAGGGTCTATCCATGGTATACAACATCGACGACAGGAAAATATCTTATTGTAAAGTCAGTAACGATTGCGGGTACTACGCTTCCATCTACTGCAATCATAGTTAATCCTACATCTCTCAGTGGTTTTATTCAACGGAGTTCCACTGAACCTTCTGATGTCAAAACGTATTCATTGTACGGAATTAACCTGACCCATGATGTTGCGATAACGCCACCAAGCAGTTTTCTGATTTCATCCGATGGTGGTAACACATGGTGGAATGATGAAATAAGGCTGTCCGTTGCCAATGGAATTATTATAGACCAACCGAAAACTGTTTCTGTTAGATTGAATGCTGCTTCGTCTGGATCATATACCGGGACTATTTCTCATACAAGCGATGGAGCTGCAGTGGCTTATGTCTCTCTCGATGGTGTTCTTTTAGCGCCAGAACCAACCGTACCATCATCGCTTGCCACAGATGAAATATCAGGTAACACAGTGAAACTAACATTTGTTGGTGGAAATGGAAGCAACAGAATAGTTGCAATATGTCAGGGTAATGCTTTAAGCTGGGCGCCAAGCGATGGAGCGCCTATTAGCGGAGTTGATGCAAATTATTCTTCCGCTGTAGATCAGGGTAACGGAACAAAAGTGGTTTACGATGGCAATGGAACATCCGTGACAGTTTCTGGATTGTCGGGCAATACAACATACACTGTTGGTGTATTCGAATACAACAAGAGTACTGGCAATTCTCAGAATTATCTTACCTCTAATTATCCTACTTCCACATTTACGACGCTCACGGTTGCTACACTTAACGCCACCCCATCATCGTTAGCTTTTGGGAACGTCGTTCTTGGACAATCAAGTGTAAAGTCTTATCAACTCTCGGGAAGTTATCTTGCTTCCGATGGAACGATTACAGTTACAGCTCCGAGTGGTTTTCAAGTATCGCTTTCCGAAGCAGGCTCCTACAGCTCTTCACTTATTATTCCATATTCTCAGCAAACTCTTGCGAGTACGACGGTATATGTGCGCTTTGCACCGGACGAGGTAAAGAACTACAGTGATGTGATTTCAAATAATGGAGGCGGAACAAATATTAATGTGCCTGTTACCGGCAAGGGCATATCCGACCAATTTCAAATATTGGATACGCCTGTTGGATTTGCAACACTCAATGGCAGTACAACTGGTGGATTGAACGGTACAACTGTTACGATAACGGATCCGCAGCAATTAGCAGATATCTTGAAAGCCCGTGAGAATAAAAGTACGGCTCCTCTCATCGTTTATATTTCTGGGACTCTTAGTGGTTATTCAACAGAACTTTCAGTAAAGCGTACTGCCAATATTTCGATTTTAGGACTTGGTACCAATGCTGGGTTTAACGGATTTGGGATGAAAATTGTAGAGTGCAATAACATCATTGTCCGTAATCTTACGTTCTCTGATTGTCACGTTGATGAAAAAGATGGATTAGCAGTTGATGGAAGTTATAATGTGTGGGTTGATCACTGTACTTTTACTGATAGTCCAGCCAGCGATCCTAACGGCAATAGCCATGATGGTCTGCTCGACGTCAAGAATGGCTCTTATAATGTTACCATTTCTTATAATCACTTTATGAATCACCGAAAGACCTGCTTGCTTGGACATACTGAAAGTCAAACCTCGGACACTGTTATGAAAGTTACTTACTATAGGAACTGGTTCGATGGAACATATTCAAGACATCCGAGAATTAGATATGCAAAGGCTCACATTGTAAATAATCTCTACACAAGTAATGGTGGATATGGAGTGGGTGTAACGTGCAATGCTCAAGTATATCTGGAAGAAAACTATTTCGAAAATGTAGTGTCGCCGGTACTAATTTCACAGGTGAATGATCCAGAGGGAACCTTAAGTGGCGATCCAGCTGGATACATCAAATCTGTAGGAAATGTTACAGTAAATTCCGGCGCAATTTTGGAAAATCTAAGCGGCTTTAATTTTAATCCTTCAGATTATTATAGCCTTGAAGTTGCTGCTGGTAGTAATGTCAAGTCACTTGTTCAAGCAAATGCAGGCGCTGGATTGTTAGATTTTCTCAATGAGGTTCAAGGAACTGAATCGATTGCACCGGTTGGATTTGCATTACTTCAGAATTATCCGAATCCATTCAATCCTTCGACAACGATTCATTACAGTATCAGGAATTCTGGTATTGTTACAATTAAAATATTTGATATGATAGGTCGCGAGGTTGCTCAACTTGTAAATCAATTCCATGCTCCAGGTTCATATTCGATTCAATGGAATGCAGAAAAGCAACCGACAGGAGTTTACTGTGTCGTGTTACAACAAGGTGTTGACCGAGCTGTAAGAAAAATACTTCTGTTGAAATAGAAAAAAATTAAAGGTTCAATGGCGGTACAAGAAATTGCATGGTATTCATAATCTGAATTCATATGTAATTTACTTAGAGTGATAGAGCTCCTGGGTGGGATAATATCACAAACACTCTAGTACCGTCATTGAAATTCTTTCTTCGCTGTTTTCACTACAATATTTTTAACCCAGATTAGGCAACCAAGGTAACAGTACAGTCTAAGTGCAGTAAAGGCGAAAGAAGAGAAAACCAAAATGGTGGCTTCGATACGAGCTATCGCTCTACTCAGCCACCGTCAGGAAATCGGTTGCCGAGTAGCCGTAAGGCGTATCGAGGCAACAGGGTGTGCAAGTTTCTAATGCATAATTTGGGTTTTCTTTCTTTGTGGTCAGATATTTTGTTTAATTTTTTTTGTAATTTATCAAATATTTCTTGACATAATCTTAATAAAATATTACAATGCAAACGTTTGAAATGACAATTCTTATATGAAGCATGCAACAATTATAGATATTGCAAAAAAATTAGGAATCTCACCTTCTACGGTATCAAGGGCGTTGAGCGATCACCCTGACGTCAAGAAAGAAACCAAGGAACTTGTTCGTAAGGTTGCCGCCGAACTGAACTATACTCCGAACCCAATAGCACAGAGTTTAAAAAGCAACAAGACGACTACCATCGGCGTCGTCGTTCCTGAAATTCGACATGATTTCTTTTCATTGGCTATTAGCGGAATGGAAGAGGTCGCTTACCGTTCAGGATATAATATTATTCTTACTCAATCGAACGAAAATTATGAACGAGAAGTTGTGAGCGTTAATGTGCTGATGCATCAACGAGTTGCCGGAATGATTATTTCCATCGCGCAGAATACAAAGAGTGGTGAACATTTTCAGGATGTGCTCCGCAGAAAAATTCCGATTGTCTTTTTTGATCGTGCATTTGAAGATTTGCCAATTAGCAAAGTCGTTGTCGATGACTACAGAGGAGCTTTTGATTCAGTGAGTTACTTAATTGGAAAAGGATACAAGCGTATTGCGCACATTGGCGGACCAAAAGAACTTGGCATTTGTCAACGAAGGAGAAAAGGTTACATTGATGCTTTACAACATCACAATATCATGGTTGATGAATCTTTAATTTATTCGGTTGGAATGAGAGAGAGCGATGGATATGCAGCAATGGATTCGCTTCTTCAATTATCGAACAAACCGGATGTAGTTTGCTGTGTGAACGATCCTGTAGCAATTGGCGCATATCAAAGATTGAAAGAAGGTGGATTGTCGATTCCACAAGATGTTGGAGTTGTAGGATTTTCGAATAATAAGATTACAGGTTTTACAGATCCGCCGCTCACAACTGTAGAACAACCTTCGTTCGAAATGGGAAAGAATGCCGCTGAAACTTTAATTGGTATTATCGAAAATAAAATTCAAGAACCGGTTGTGAAAACTCTTAGCACAAAGCTTATAGTGCGCGGCTCGACCTAAAAATTTTTCCATTGTTTTTGCAAACGTTTGTGGAATAAATACTTTAGAAAATCTCTATGTCTCACTGGAAGGAGAAGATATGGAAGCAATAGGATTATCTGTAATTGATTGGCTCATCATTCTGATTTATTTTGCATTTGTCATCGGTATCGGATTTTATTTGCGCCGTTATACTAAAAGTCATGAAGATTTTTTTCTCGCTGGTCGAAAGAATTCATCGTGGGTTGCGGGTTTAGCATTCCTTTCTGCAAATCTTGGAGCGCTCGAGCTCTTAGGAATGACGGGCAATACCTTTAAGTATGGAATGTATGTTGCGCATTTTTACTGGATTGGCGCAATTCCAGCAATGGTCTTCCTTGGCGTCTATATGATGCCCTTCTACTACAGCAGCAAAATACATTCTATTCCAGGTTATCTTAAATTGCGCTTTGACGAAAAAACTCGGGTACTCAACGGAATTGCTTTTGCTATCATGACGCTTCTTGTTTCTGGAATCAATCTCTATGCAATGGCGTTAGTGCTCCATACATTCTTAGGATGGAATTGGGATGTTAGTATGTGGATTTCTGCAATTACAGTTGCAGTCTATGTTGGATTGAGTGGATTGATGTCTGCAATTTTTACCGAGATCATTCAATTTTTTCTCATCTGGTTTGGACTGTTTCTCGTTTCAGTGTTAGGTTTAATTGAAATTGGAAGCGTCAATGAAATTCTTGCTCGCTTAAATCAATTTAGTCCCGATATATCGCTCACAACACTCTGGTCTTCGTCCGCCGATCCAATGAAAAATGGAATGCATGTGCATTGGGCTGGCATTGTGCTGGGACTTGGTTTTGTTCTTTCTTTCGGTTACTGGACGACCGATTTTTTGGTAGTGCAGCGAGCATTCTCGGCGAAAGATCTTCGTTCGGCGCGAATGACGCCAATTCTTGCCTCGTTCTTTAAGATGGCATTGCCGTTCATTGTTATTCTTGCAGGACTTATTGCAATTGTTCTATCGATCGATCCTAAGAGCGGTTTTCATCTACTACAGGATGGCGGTCAAATAAATTATGATTCAGCTCTTCCAATGCTCATTGCTCGGTACTATCCACCAGGTTTAGTCGGGCTTGGTGTAACGGCGCTCCTTGCAGGTTTTATGGCTGGACAAGCGGGAAATATTAGCGCATTTAATACAGTGTGGACGTACGATATTTACAAAGCAGTTCTTAATCGTAATGCTTCGGACTCGCATTTGCTTTGGATGGGAAGAGTTTCCACAATTGTTGGAGTTGCTATTTCTTTGATTACTGCGTACTGGGCAAAAAGTTTTCCAAGCATTATGGATTATATGCAGGCAATCTTTTCGTGGGTAAATGCGCCGCTCTTTGCAACAATGCTCCTTGGAATGTTCTTGTGGTGGATTACGCCGAACGGCGCTTTCTGGGGACTGATTACTGGAATGCTTTCATCTTTTTTGATGTATCTTGCTGTAAAGTTTGAATGGATACCTCAGAGTTTGATAACTCTTTCTTCTGTGCAGAGCGATATGGCGGCAAATTTTTGGAGAGCATGGTGGGCTTGGCTCATCTGCGCTGTGGTAACAGTTGCGGTGAGTCTCTTGACAAAGAAGAAACCAAAAGAAGAACTTGTTGGATTGGTAAAAGGATTAACTCCCCAAACTCTGGATGCGAATATTCCATTTGTGAAGAAGCCTGAATTCTATGCTCTTATCTCACTGGCAGTTTTTGTTTTACTGAATATTTGGTTCTGGTAAAGGAGGAAAATGTTTATGGATGAACAACAACAGCAACAGGTTAAACCAATTTGGTATTTTGTAGGACTCATTTTGATGATTATGGGAGGAATAATTTTTTGTACTGGAATTTATTTGTACTTCCATCCTTCAATGAACCCTACTGTTTTAGCTGAAACTCACCCCAATCTCTGGTGGGGAAGTATTATGATATTGTTTGGATTTATTATGTATAGAGTGTCGAAGTAAAGAAAATCTATAGATGGATTATCGAAACGAAGTAGAAGAACAATTCCGACGGCGATTTAATGAGACTCCGTGTATCGTGCGTTCACCAGGAAGAATCAATCTTATTGGCGAGCATACAGATTATAACGATGGTTTTGTTTTGCCGGGCGCGATTGATAAAGCAATATATTTTGCAGTTACTCCACGGAACGACAATACAATTAGTCTTGTTGCTCTCGATGTCAATGAAGTTTCTCAATTCAATGTTGAATCTATTGTTCCGACAGGAACATGGCAAAAGTATATTCTTGGCGTAGTTGATCAGTTACAGAAACGTGGAATTTCTGTTGGTGGATTCAATTGTGTGTTTGGTGGAAATATTCCGATTGGCGCTGGATTATCTTCGTCAGCTGCGGTAGAAGTTGGAATTGGCTTTGCACTCAATACAATTTTTGATTTTGGAATTTCAAAATCTGAACTTGCAACAATCGCTCAGCATGCTGAACATGAATTTGTTGGAGTAAAATGTGGCATTATGGATCAGTATGCAAATATCTATGGTGAAAAAAATTCGGTCCTAAAAATTGATTGCCGTTCCCTTACCCATACGATCTATCCAATGAATCCAAACGTAAAGATTATGTTGTTCAATACTGGAGTTTCACATAATCTTGCATCATCAGAATATAACAAACGACGCGCAGAATGCACCGAAGGAGTAAAAATCTTACGTCGATGGTATCCTCAAATTACTCATTTGAGAGATGGTACTCCTGAAATTCTCGAGCAGCATCGTTCAGCATTCGATTCAATAGTTTATCGGCGTTGTTTGTATGTTACAGAAGAAAATATTCGCGTTGAGAAAGCGTGTTTAGCTTTGAAGCAGAACGATCTTCGAACGCTCGGTCAATTACTCTATGAATCTCACGAAGGTTTATCAAAAAAATATGAGGTAAGTTGCGCTGAGCTCGATTTCTTGGTAGATACCGTGCGATTGTTTCCTGAAGTTTATGGCGGGAGATTGATGGGCGGCGGCTTTGGCGGCTGTACAATCAACCTTGTGAACTCCGAAGCTGTGCAAGAGGTTAGTTTGTTCATTGAGAAAAAATACGAAGAACGATTCTCGCGAAAATTAACAACATACATTGTATCACTATCAGATGGAACAAGCGTTGAGCAATTGGCATGAAATCTATAGCTAATAATTTGGAATCTATTCCACATCGAAGAAAAAATATCCTTACCGGCGAATGGATTCTTGTGTCGCCTCATCGGACACAACGTCCATGGCAAGGTGAAGTACACAATACATCGGATGAGAAACGTCCAGCGTACGATCCTCAATGCTATCTCTGTCCTGGAAATAAACGAGCCAATGGTGAAACGAATCCTAATTATACAGGTACTTTTGTCTTCACAAATGATTTTTCGGCATTGCTTCCGGATTCGCCATCAGTTCGAGAAGTGAAAGACGAATTTTTTATCGCTCAAAGTGAAAAAGGTATTTGTCGTGTTGTAAATTATTCGCCTCGCCACGATCTTACATTAGCCGAGATGACGGCTCTTGAAATCGAAGCTGTCATTGATGTATGGATTGATGAATTTAGGACTTTAGGCGCACAACCGTTTATCAACTATGTTCAAATTTTTGAGAACAAAGGTACAATGATGGGGAATAGCAATCCTCATCCGCATTGTCAAATTTGGGCGCAGGAACATATTCCGAACGAGCCTCAGAAAGAACAGAAACAATTTCTTCGATATTTTAGAAAACACAGACGAAGCTTGCTGGAGAAGTATGGAGAGGCTGAGGTACGGTTGGGCGACCGAATAGTCTACGAGAATGATTCTTTCCTTGTTGTTGTTCCTTACTGGGGAATATGGCCCTTTGAAACGCTTCTCTTTCCAAAGAAGAAGCGAGCGACAATATTAGATTTAAAATTAGAAGAGAAAAATGATTTTGCTGATGCGCTGAAGATTGTTACTGTAAAGTACGACAATGTTTTTCAAACATCATTTCCTTACTCGGCTGGAATTCATCAAGCGCCGACCGATAGACGGCAACATCCTGAATGGCATTTCCACATGCATTTTTATCCGCCGCTGCTTCGTTCAGCTTCGATAAGAAAATTTATGGTCGGATATGAAATGTTAGCAGAACCTCAAAGAGATGTTACTCCTGAATACAGCGCTGATGTATTGCGGAAACAACCTAATGTCCATTATTTGTTGAGTCAGGAAAATAAACGGTGACAATAGTGTTGAATCTAAAGAACTTGTGCATCGTAAAATAGATGCAAGGCAAAATGAATAATCAGGAGGACTTCAATGACAAAGGATTCAAAGACAATAATAAAAATTAGTTATAACATTTTACTGCTGTTTTGTGCAAGTCTATTTCTTCAACTTCCACTTTGTGCACAAACCATGGTCAATACAAATGACACCTTAATGGTGTACGAGACATTAAGGGCGCCAAAAATCGATGGCTTCGGGAATGATTTATGCTGGCAGGAGATTACATGGGAGCCGATCAACTACGTCTGGATTCCTTATGGAGCGCAGTGTGATACCACATCATTTGTCGGAAAATATAAATGTTGCTGGTCATCTAAGACGAACAGGCTTTACTTCTTTATCGAAGTAAAAGATAATGCCTTTGTAGATGGATTTGTACCAGGAAAAGAGCCGGATATCTATAATTTCGATATTGCAGAAGTATTCATTGATGAAGATGCATCAGGCGGTCTCCATGTATTTGATGCTGCTGGAAAAGATACGCTGGAGTGGGGGGTGAATGCTGAGAATGCTTTTACCTACCATATCTACGCTCCGTTTCCAGCAGAAGGAAAAACTTCAACCCATCCTTATGTTGCCGATCTTGCAGGCAAAAGCTGGGATGATGTTCAGCATGTAAATTATGCATCCCATTTGCCCGAGTTCGCATTGCGCAAAGAAGGTAATACTGCATTCTGGGAGTTCTCTCTGATTGTTTACAATAGCACATTCGATATTGCTCGTCATAAATCCAAAGAGGTAAGATTATTTCCGGGGAAAGTAATGGGATTTTCTGTTGCTTACTGTGACAATGATTTTGCTGATGGCGTAAGGGATGCTATGTTTGGTTCGGATTGGGAACCGGCGCCTGGAAATCTTCACTGGATGAATGCAGATTATTTCCGGAAAGTGAAGTTGATGCCTCATCAACCGGTTTCGATTCATAAGAAATAATTATTGATAGAAGGTTGGAGAAAATGATTCGTACAGTTTTTCAAAAAATACTTTTAAGCTTATTCATTGTCTTCACATTTTTAAATGGTCAGCCAAAAAAAGAAATAGTTGTGAAGTATAAAGATAGCGAAACTCAACTTCCGCGATGGGTTCGTGTCATTCCGTATGATGATAACATTATTCGTGTTGTTGCTTCAGCAGATTCATTGCTTTCAGCTCGGCGAAGTTTAGTGGTAGTTTCTCAACCTCAGGAGAAGCCGTCTTATTTTATTAAAGAGAAGAACGGATTACTCTCGCTTGAAACTTCTAAACTTCTTGTACAGGTTTCAAAATCGTCTGGCGCTGTTTCATTCTTTTCGAAAGATGGAAAAGTGTTGCTGAAGGAAGAATCTAATGGTGGACGAACGATTACGCCAACGAATGTTTTAGGCGAACAAGCTTATGCAATTCACCAAGCCTTCGAGGCAAAACCGGGTGAGGCTTTCTATGGTTTAGGTCAGCATCAGAATGGTATAATGAATTACCGTGGACATGACGTCGATCTCTGGCAGTACAATCTCGTTGTTGCTATACCTATTTTAGTTTCGAGTAATATGTACGGAATACTCTGGGACAATTACTCTCGTACAAAATTTGGCGATCCTCGCGAATATCAATCGCTCGATCAATGTGTTCTCTACGATAAGAATGGACAACGCGGCGGTTTGACTGCTGAATATTTTACCGATGAGAAATTCGAAAACCTCTATACCACAAGAACCGAAACACGCATCGAGCATGCCTATACTGATGTGAATGATCCATTCCCTGATGGATTTAATGAAAAAGTGAAAACTGTACGATGGAGTGGCTCAATCGAATGTCAAAAATCAGGTGCGCACAAATTTAGATTGTATTGTAGTAGTTATACAAAGATGTGGCTTAATGGAAAATTAGTCGTTGATTCCTGGAGGCAAAATTGGCTGCCGTGGACACATTTCCCCGAACTCACGATGGAGAAAGGGAAGCGATACGATATAAAAATTGAATGGATTCACAACGGCGGATTTATCAGTCTTCAGTATCTTCCGCCAGATGTTGTCAATCCGAATGTAATCAACCTCACCTCTGAAGTCGCAGATCAGATAGATTACTATTTCATTGCTGGGAATAATTTTGATTCCATCATCAATTCATATCGTTGGCTTACGGGCGTTGCGCCGATGATGCCGAAGTGGGCAATGGGATTGTGGCAATGTCGCGAACGGTATCGTACGCAGGACGAACTTCTCGATGTTGTCAGGGAATTTCGCCGCCGGAATATTCCGCTCGATAACATTGTGCAGGATTGGTTCTACTGGAAAGAAGATCGGTGGGGAGATCACGAGTTTGATTCGACGCGTTATCCTGATCCAGCAGGAATGGTAAAAACGCTTCACGATAGTCTGCACACTCGCATGATGATTTCTGTTTGGCCAAAATTTTATGTAGGAACAAAACATTATGATGAGTTTTATTCAAAGGGATGGTTGTATATGCGGAATGTGGAGAAAGGTCAACGTGATTGGGTTGGACCAGGATATATTTCCACATTTTACGATCCGTATAGCGAAGGCGCGCGTGAATTATTCTGGGAGCAAATTAACAAAAAAATCTATTCGCTGGGAATCGATGCGTGGTGGTTAGATTGCACGGAACCGGATATTCAATCGAATCTTTCGCGACAGGAGACAATTCTGCGACAGCATCCAACTGCTCTTGGTTCTGGAGCGCGGTATCTCAATACCTATTCGCTCATGAATTGTCAGGCGGTTTATGAATGCCAGCGGAAAACAAATCCTCAGCAACGCGTGTTTATTCTTACTCGCTCAGCTTTTGCTGGACAGCAGCGTTATTCTGCGGCAACGTGGAGTGGCGATGTTGCAGCTCGTTGGCATGATCTTGCAATGCAAATTCCTGCAGGATTGAATTTTTCCATCTCTGGAATTCCTTATTGGACAACCGATATTGGAGGCTTTGCTGTCGAACCTCGTTTTGAAAAACCAGATAGTGCAAATCTTGAAGAGTGGCGTGAACAGATGACGCGCTGGTTTCAATTTGGAACGTTCTGTCCAATCTTCCGCGTGCATGGTCAATATCCTTACCGTGAGATGTTCTATGTTGCGCCGCCTGAACATCCTGCCTATCAAGCGATGTTGCACTACGACCAGCTGCGCTACAGATTGATGCCATACATTTACACTCTAACTGGGATGGTTACGCATCGTGGCTACACGATTATGCGTCCGCTGGTTATGGATTTTGGGGATGATGAAAAAGTACTGGAAATAGGCGATCAATTTATGTTTGGAAATTCGATTCTTGTCAATCCTGTAACGTCGTTCAAGTCTCGTTCTCGCGAAGTGTATTTGCCGAAAGATTGCGGATGGTATGATTTCCATTCAGGGCGATATTATAAAGGCGGAGAAAAAATTCTTGCCGATGCGCCGTATACAGAAATACCGCTGTTCGTAAAAGAAGGCTCGATTCTTCCAACCGGTTCTGCAATTCAATATTCGTTTGAAAAGCCTGCCGACACATTGCGAGTTTTTGTTTTTACTGGACGAGATGCTTCTTTTGAATTGTATGAAGACGATGGCGTGACTTTCGATTATGAAAAGGGAGCATATAGCTGGATTCCTTTTTCTTACAGTGAAAAAGAAAAATCATTAACGATTGGCAAACGTCAGGGAACATTTCCTGAAATGTTGACAACAAGAACTATCGAAGTAGTGTGGATAGCAAAAAAACATCCTCGAAGTGTTGAATGGAATTCTTCAGCAGACGTTGCGCTTCGGTACGATGGCAATGAGATTAAAGTACGGATGAAATAGCAAGAAAGGTTTTTGCAATGAAAAGATCGAATATAAAAATTCAATTTCAATTGGTTGCTTTGTGTTTAATTGTATTTGCAGGCTCTTTGTATTCTCAATCAAAGCTTTCTATTGATTCTGCCGCTATTACAGGAAGGTATTCTGTTCCAAATTGTCCATTGTGGTTGCATCAGGCGGTATTCTATCAAATTTATCTGCAAACATTTTACGATAGCAATGGAGATGGCATCGGCGATCTCAATGGAATTATTGCGAAGCTCGATTATGTAAAAAGTTTAGGCGCGGATGGAATCTGGGTGAATCCATTCTTTGAATCACCGTTCCACGATGGCGGATATGACATTTCCGATTACTACAAAGTTGCGCCTCGTTATGGAACCAACGATGATGCACGGCGACTGTTTTCTACTGCAAAAGAAAAAGGGATAAAAATAATTTTCGATTACGTTATCAGTTACACAAGTATCGACCATCCATGGTTTCAAGAATCAGCAAAGCAAGAGCCAAATAAATATTCGAATTGGTACATCTGGACGGATAATACATGGCTCAATCCACCGGAAGAATATAAAGACGCATTCATTAAAGGTTACAGTCGGCGGAATGGACAGTTTATGAGAAATTTTTATTGGAGTCAGCCGGCGTTGAATTTTGGATTTACAAAGCCCGAAGAATCATGGATGCTTCCGCCTGACCATCCGGATATTCTTGAGTTGCATAAAGAGTTACAGAAGGCGCTTCGCTTCTGGATGGATATGGGAGCTTCTGGTTTCAGAGCTGATATGGCTGGCGCTTTGGTGAAGAATGCTAATATTTCCGGCAACGACCAATACTTTCTGATGAAGGATGACGCTACAAAAAAATTCTGGAGAGAAATTCGTGGAATTATGGATAGCGAATATCCATGCTCGTTTATGGTTGCGGAGTGGTCGCATCCTGAATCTGCGTTAGATGGCGGCGGATTCCATGCAGATTTTTTCCATTGGTTCCCGGGCTACAATGATTTATTGCAAAAGGAAAGCTGGCGGATTCTAAATGGCTATTCGGAAGGACATTCATTTTTTGATAAAGAAGGGAAAGGGAACATCACCGAGTTTCTTTCGATGTATCTTGATCAATACAATAAAACAAAAGGGAAAGGATATATATGTTTGCCGCTTGGCAATCACGATTTATCCCGATTGAATATTCAACGCACACCAGATGAACTCGAAATGATTTTTGCATTCTCTCTAGCAATGCCTGGAATTCCATTCATTTATTATGGGAATGAAATAGGTATGCGTCAGCTTTATGATCTTCCGCATGTCGAAGGCGCCTATAAGCCGCGCGCTGGCGCTCGTACGCCAATGCAATGGAATAAGCAAGCAAATCTTGGTTTCTCGACCGCCGAGCCATCGAAGCTGTATCTTCCTGTTGATACATCTGCCGATGCTCCGACTGTTGAAGAGCAACTCAAGGATCCAAATTCATTATTGAATAGAGTAAAGAAATTGATTCATTTGAGGAAGGCAGAACCAGCGCTAGCGGCTTATGCAGAATTTGTTCCAGTCTACGCAAAAGAAAATACCTATCCGTTTATTTTTGCGCGTGCCGCTGGTAATGAGGTAATCCTTGCTATTTTCAATCCAGCCGCTCGTGTTGAGAAAGCCACCTTCAAACTCAATGATAAGTTCTCGAATTTCCGTCTCATTGCAGGGAAGAAATCGAAAGTTTCGCGAAAAGGTTATGAGTATTCGGTAACAGTCGAAGGTCAGTCATATTCTTTGTATAAAATCTCAAAGTAAGGTTTGAGAATAAAGTTTTGATGAACCTAAATTAAGAAAATTATATCTGCGAAAATCCGCGATATCTGTGTGAAAGAATCCTCACTTGTAGTGGAGTCTGAAGCGTTAAATTTCATTGTCGGTTACTTTATCCCAAATTATGCATTAGAAACTTACAAAGGATGTTGCCTCGATACGTGATTACTCATCTTTGCTTTCTATTGACGCTGCCTTCGAGAGCCTCAGACAGCAACTCTTGCAGGTGGCTGAGGTGAGCGTTCGCTCGTATCGAAGCCACCGACTTGATAGACTACCTCGTCAACCTTCGGTTGGCACCCCTTCTGAGAAGGGGAATTTTTTCCTCATCTTTGTTGTATAATTCGGTAATTCATTTGTCTTGTGTGAATTGTATTGTATATTGTGTAACAAATTATCTTGAAATTTTTAATTAAAGGTGAACGGATGAAAAGAATATGTTTACTAATGATCGTTAGTTTGATTGTCTGTTCAAATGCTAGGGCGCAATTCGATCCGCAAAAGATGGATAGTATTCGGCGCGCTACTAATGAAGACTATCAGGCAATGCTAAAGCAGCTTGGGATCGAGTCTTTGAGACCTGGACCTTCGGGGGATCCCAAAGCGCCTAATGCGGCAAACACCGATGAATCGAAAGCTACTACTTATACTTCTCTTCCCGATCCTCTAGTTCTTAATAATGGTGAGCGAGTCAACGATGCGGAAACTTGGTGGAAAAAACGACGTCCAGAGATTGTTGAATATTTCGATCGCGAAGTTTATGGCCGATTACCTAAGGTTCTGCCTGGCGTAACGTGGAAAGTGCTGGAGCAAAAAGATGATACGCTGGAAAATATTCCTGTCATTTCGAAAAAATTAGTCGGTCATGTTGATAATTCTTCTTGTCCATCAATTGATGTGAATATCCAGATGACGTTGACAATTCCTGCAAATGCCACAAAACCAGTTCCTGTTGTTATGGAATTTGGATTTATTTTTCCGCCAGGATTCAAATTACCAGAGCCGCCGCCAGGAACACCAAAAGAGCCGGATTGGAAGCAATTAGTGTTATCGAAAGGATGGGGTTATGCTATTCTTGTCCCGACAAGCTATCAGGAAGATTTTGGAGCAGGACTGACGAAAGGTATTATTGGATTAGCAAACAAAGGGAATCGAAGGAAACCTGACGATTGGGGAGCGCTACGAGCATGGGCTTGGGGAGCGAGTCGTGCTCTTGATTATTTGGAGACGGATAAATCTGTGGATGCACGTCATGTTACCATCGAAGGGCTTTCAAGGTATGGAAAAGCGGCATTGGTTACGATGGCTTATGATTCACGGTTTGCAATCGGATTCATTGGATCTTCAGGCGCAGGCGGTGCCAAAATACTTCGTCGCAATTATGGCGAGCAAATTGAAAATTTATGTTCATCGAGTGAATATCATTGGTTTGCAGGTAACTTCTTAAAATATGCAGGTCCTTTAACGGTAAATGATCTGCCAGTAGATGCCCATGAACTGATTGCGTTATGTGCGCCACGACCAGTATTTATTAGTAGCGGTTCTCTTGAAGTCGAAGGAGGATGGGTTGATGCAAAAGGTATGTTCCTCGGCGGTGCGTATGCGAGTCCAGTGTATGAACTCTTAGGAAAGAAAGGGTTGGGAACTTATGAGTTTCCTCCGATTGAAACCGCATTGATTGATGGTGAAATTGCATTTCGTCAGCATAAGGGTGGACATACTGTTGGACCAAACTGGCCTACATTTCTGATGTGGGCAGAAAAATACATTAAGTAATTTTGTATCAAAGATACGATTGTTAACAATTTCGGACTCTCTCTATGACTCGCCAATGGATAATGAAGATCGCTCTCGTACTATGTGC
>DAOOUW010000006.1:0-3081 GCA_035390885.1 Bacteroidota bacterium
ATATTAACGATGAAAGTAATATTGCAAGACAAATTACGATTAAAGGAGTTACATCGCAAAAATATTATGGTTTGACCGCAAACCTTGGATTGCGATATATGTTTTCGCTTGATTAAATAAGAATATAGTAATTCATAAATCTAATTAATATTTAATTATAAGGAGCATTCTTATGAAAAAATTCAGTTTTATTTTTCTACTTATGTGCATTCCGGGCATAATGATGGCTCAAATGGAAACGGTTGTAGTCCCAAGCGACTATGACTGGGATACAGGTGAAATGCTGGGTGAAGGAAGTTTAAATAATGCTATTCAGGCAAAAATTGATGCAGGGACATTATCATCGACAATTTTTCAACTTCAACCCCGAGGTTATTATATACTTATTGGTACAATTAATGTCCCAAATGGTGAACAATTGACTATTGTCGCCCCACCTCCGGGTAATACACAAGAAACTGCTCCACCTCAAATTGTATGGACAAGCACTGGAAGTGTAAATAACCAGTATATCATTGATTGCTATGGTCATTTGACAATGAGGAATTTGTGGATACGTTATGCAAACACCGATGGTTCGCAAGTTGGTTCTACGATTAATTTTGCCAATATGGGACAAGGAGCAAAGCAGTATGGAGTATTTGAAAATGTAATTTTCGAGTATTCCCCTTGTCCGCAAAATGTATCCAGTGGGGCTGTAACGATTTCGTGCGAACACTTTAATGGCACTTTTACGAATTGCTACTGGAAAAATTGTATTGATACCCATCTCCGGTACTATGGCAGAGCATTGTCATTCCCCTATCAAACCACAGGTTGGCATGGAGATAGTGTGTCGTTTGAAAATTGCACTTTCGCAAATATAGGCTATGTTCTGATGCAAGAGGGTAGTGAACATAATGATTACGTAAAATTCAATCACTGTACATTTCTAAACGTAGTAATGTTTCCACTCGAATCCGGTTGGTGGTATAATCTTGCTGTAACAAATTGTTTGTTTTCAAATTGCTGGATGTTTGGATGGATGCCTTATCAGACCGGAACAGGTTCAACTACTGGGAAATATGAGCCAAATGGTGGAACGCTTCGAATCGATAGCGTAGCAAACTTTAACTTTGAACCTGCCTGGGCGCAAAGCCTTGTTGCACAAGGAAAAGATCCGGAAAAAGAGAGGAAAATTTTATTCACCAATAGCTCATACAGTATGGATCAGTGGTTAGTAAAATGGATGATGTCAGAAAATTATTGGGCAGATTCAGTTTATAAAGCTCGTGCATCAGATGCAATTCCATTGCCCCATCCAATGTTAAGTCCACAGACGCTTGTATTCTTTGATTCTGTAGATGCCAATGGTCAGAAGGCGTTCCCTTATATAAATCGTAAGAATCTTTATAATGGATTAGATGATGAAATGCTAACCTATCCATGGACTTGGGGTACCAAACGAATTACTCAAGTATCTGGCGCAGTCGAAAATCTTGTTAAGAACGATATATACAACCCAATGTTTATAGTTCCGCCTACAGATACAGTGAATTTGAAGGCATATATGGAAAAGAAATGGTGGAATAACCAGGATACAACATATGCTTGGCATCCTGAGGAAGGCCTTGTAATGAAATGGCCCCTTTCGGAAAACCTTGATTATACAAATAATACTTTACGCACTGCTGGAATGGGAGGGTTTCCTCTTGGCGATTTGTTCCGGTGGGGAGATACGTATCAACAATGGCTAGCGCAAAAAGATAACGAGGATGCAGAGATTGATCAAATGTTGAATAATCCTGTCAGTGTAGATAAAATGATTGGTACTTTACCAGAGGAGTATGCATTGTATCAAAATTATCCTAATCCGTTTAACCCGACAACATGTATCCAATATGCAATTCCAAAGCGTGAGAAGGTGGTTCTTAAAGTCTATTCATTGCTTGGGCAGGAAGTAGCGACGCTTGTGAATGAAGTGCAAGAACCATCTCAGTATAAAGTTACTTTTGACGGAAAAGGTTTAGCAAGCGGCGTTTATTTCTATCAGTTAAAAGCTGGGAATACTTGTCTAACGAAGAAATTTGTTTTAGTGAAGTAAAAAAACAATATGTATAATAATAATTATTATTATAGGAAGGGAGGTGGTGTTGGTTCCAGTCAAAGTTTGGGTTGCACGTGAGATGCAATCTATGTTGTGACTGCTGAAATTAGCTTATGGAACTGGAGCTAATATTCAGCGGAGATAAATTCAACATTCATTAATAAACAATTAAAGGAGAGGTAAGTTTATGAAAAAGCTTACATTGAATAGTCTTGCGATTGTAGTAGTGCTTCTGCTATTAAGCTGGAGCGCAGTACAAGCGCAAGTTGCGATCCCCGTTCAAACGTGGGACTTTGAAACTTCACTAGGCGATTGGGTATCAGGCACAGGAAATGCATCAATTGAACTGACCACAGAGAAAGCTGTTAGTGGTACTCACTCTGTCAAAATGGTAAAAGGAACAAGCACACTTGAGATTAACCTTCAAAATGATGTGTTTGAGAATATTCGAGAAGGCGACTCAATAAGTGTAAATATTTGGATTTCTGCAGAAGATGCAGCCAATATAAATGGTTTCCAAATTTTTTGGCAAACAGGTTCAGGTTGGAGCTGGAATAATATTTGGATAAACGGTTCCTCGATAATTGGAGATAGCTGGAATACTATTAAAGGTGTGTATCCTGCTATTGCAACGCCAGTACAGAGAATAGGTTTCCAATTGTTAATGAAAACTGGACAAGAAAGCGCTGCTACTACAATATACTTTGATGATATTACCATAAGTAGAGTTCAGACTAAAATTGTTGATTGGGCAATCTTTAGGAGAGGACCAGCGCCAGGATGGAAGTTTGTGCCTGGTGATGAAGGAAATGCTGGAGTAGCGGGCGATGTACCGCCGGCTGGTCCTTGGACAGCGATTCGTGGTGGTTTTCCTGCTTTGACTGCCACACTGGAGAAGGCAGTTGTTGTTACCGGGACGATGACCTTTGAAGGAGCGGGAATAGAGACGTGGAATGCCTTGCGATATGCATTTACCAACCATACACAAGCAGGAG
>DAOOUW010000006.1:3181-65761 GCA_035390885.1 Bacteroidota bacterium
GACTCAATGGTGGTAATGGTGCAGAGTCAGGTGCACTTCGTGGATTCTATGTAGAGAATGTACAGGTTGATACTGGCGTTGTTACTGTACCTGAGCCTCCTTGGCAGCCATTTTATATAAGTATAAAGGATTGGGGAATCTTTAGGAGAGGACCAGCGCCAGGATGGAAGTTTGTTCCTGGTGAAATGGATGGAAATGCTGGAGTAGCGGGCGATGTACCGCCGGCTGGTCCTTGGACAGCAATTCGTGGTGCATTTCCAGAAGCAGTGCAGTTAAAGACAGGGAAATCGATAAAGATTAGTGGGACGATGACCTTTGAAGGAGCCGGGATAGAGACGTGGAATGCCTTGCGATATGCATTTACCAACCATACACAAGCAGGAGCTGTGCGGTATGCAGGGACCGATTCAGCGAGGTGGATGTATGAGAAATATGCTGGGACGGATTCAGCTCAATGGGTAGATGGAGAAGAAGTAGGGAATGGATATTCGTTCTTCCCACCGAGTGATGGACAGGATATTCCGTCCTTTGCTAACGGGAGTGGTAATATAGGAATAGTTCGGAATAGTTCATGGATAAGTACATGGGGTAATAACTTATCGGCAGGAGTGATAACACAGAAGCCGATGCGAGCGATAGCAGAAGAAGGGACGTATGATTTTGCGATATCGGTTCAATTGAGGTCAGATAATACGAAGGAAGTAAAGTTCTACGTTCAGAAGCAAGGGACGCCAGTTGCGTATTGGTGGGGAGGAAGCTTCATTGATACGACATCAATACCGGCGACCTTCAATGGAATATGTTTTGGACTCAATGGTGGTAATGGTGCAGAGTCAGGTGCACTTCGTGGATTCTATGTAGAAAATGTTCAAGTCGATACTGGCGTTGTTACTGTACCAATAGCTCCATGGCAGAAATATTATGTAGCGAAATGGGGTGTACTTGGTAATCGCTATGGAGGATGGTCATTTGAAGAAGGCGAATTTGAAGGGAATGCCGGTGTTGTTGGTACAGCTCCAAACACAAGTATGGTAGTCTTACGTGGTGCACTCGAAGAACCATATATCCCAACTGTTACCCGAGGGCTTCTCATTACAGGTCAAGTTGAATTCACTGGTGGAGGCTTCAATGCACCGGGTAGTTTCCGGATAGGTTTCCTCTATACTCCTTCGTTAGGAAAGGTCGTAGTCGATAATACGCCTGATAATGGAGACTCTACCCATTGGGATGGTGCAGAGAACGGTCATACTGGAATTCTCTTTGTCCCACGAAGCGGAAATAATCAAAACGTAAGTTGGGGCACGGGTGGAAATGGATCGGTAGGAGCTATCCTCAATGCAGACACTGTATGGTTTGTTACGGATGCTGCAAATAATGCTGCATTAGGTAATTTCTCGCAGTTACCTGCCGGAGCAATTGCCAATGAAGGTACTTATAATATTGCATTAGCAGTACTTGGAAATTCTGATGGAAACGCTAATGCGACATTTAAGCTTTCAAAAGATGGAAATGAAGCAGCTTATAAATACGCGGCTTCATTTTCAGTTCCAGCAGCATTGAATAAATTCAATGCTATTTCCTTTGCACTCAGCGAGGGTAATTCTACAACGGCATTAAGGGTTTTGGATATTGCTATTGATACAACGACTCGTCCAGTTGATGTTGGGGAGCTTGTTGGTGTAGCAAAAGAATTAGTACCGTTAGTTTATAATTTGTATCAGAATTATCCAAATCCATTCAACCCAACAACCACCATTCGATATGATCTGCCATTTACATCGAATGTAAAAATTACTGTCTACGATATGCTTGGTAGGGAAGTTGCAAGGATTGTAGATGGTATGCAGTCTGCGAATAGTTATACTATTCAATGGAATGCTTCTCACTTGAGTAGTGGAGTTTACTTCTATCGTATTGATGCGAAGAGCGTTGATGGAGCGAAGACCTTCACATCTGTGAAGAAGCTGTTGTTGTTGAAGTAATATTTTGCGGTTAAAACTTAATTAACCTTTGGTGCGGCTTGCTGAACAAGCGAGCCGCATTAAGGTGTAAGAGATTAAAGGTGAATTGAGAGATTTAAAAATCCCGACTTATTGTGTTAAAGTCGGGATTTTTTGTCATTGAATCATTTACAATTTTCTACGGTTGATATAATATTTTTAAGTAAAATGGAAAGAGTATTTATGCGTACTTATTGGCAACTGTTTATTATCCCATTTATATGCATTTTCTTGAGCTTTAATACTGTCTTTGCTCAACAACCACTAGCAACAGGAAAAAGTAAATTTCTTGGATGTGGTACAAGCGCTTCAATATACAGATATCTAAATTCATATTGGAATCAGGTTACACCAGGCAACGAGGGTAAATGGGGATCGGTTGAAATTACTCAAGGAACTTACAATTGGACAAACTTAGATAAAATATACAATTATGCAAATAAAAAAGGATTTGTTTACAAACATCACAATCTTATTTGGGGCAGTCAACAGCCGTCGTGGATTACATCGCTTGACTCAAGCGCACAACGAAGTGCAATTGAAAAATGGGTCGATACTGTTGGAAAGCGATATCCCCAAATGTCTTTTGTTGATGTAGTGAATGAACCGCTCCATGCCCCCCCAGCATATAAAAATGCTCTAGGTGGAGATGGCTCTACAGGTTGGGACTGGGTTATTACATCTTTTCAGTTGGCACGCAACTCTTTCCCTTCTGAAACAAAACTACTTCTCAATGAATACAATGTTCTCCACAGTAATAGTGTAACAACATCATATTTGAATATTATTAATCTTCTTAGAGAGAGAGGGCTAATAGATGGTATCGGCATTCAAGGCCATTACTTTGAATTTCGCGGTGAAGTTGGGTCAAGTAATCCCTATGTTTATGATATCAATACAATCAAATACAACTTAAACAGGTTGATAGAAACCGGACTTCCTGTCTATATTACAGAGTTTGATATCGATGAACCTGTCGATAGTGTACAACTAGAGCAGTATAAAATTTATTTCCCTATATTCTGGAATAATCCGGGCGTCAAAGGAATGACATTGTGGGGATATTATGAATATGATGTTTGGACTTCTCATCCGAATACCTATTTGATCAGGAAAGATGATACTGAACGACCAGCGCTTCAATGGCTGCGTAACTTTGTCAAAAGTCCGTTCCCCCCAATACCCGACTCGCCTGTTAACAAATCTGGAATTGAACGGAACCCTATTATTGTATGGAATTCAGCGGAGACTGCAAATTCCTATAGACTTCAAATTGCTACTAAAAGTTATTTTCCTTTAACCTCGATAGTATTAGATACAACAATCGTAGATACTCTTATTCAAATTTCACCCCTTGCATCCAGTACACAATACTATTGGAGAGTGTGTGGAACGAATGAGTATGGTTCAAGTGATTATTCTACGGTATCAAGTTTTGTTACCGGCGATCAAATTGTGTCTGTTGACGGGCAGGGAATTGCGATAGAGCCGAAAGAATTTGTTCTATTACAAAACTTCCCCAATCCATTCAACCCAACGACAACTATTCGATATGGTCTGCCGGTGACATCGAATGTAAAAATTACTGTCTACGACATGCTTGGTAGAGAAATTGCCATGTTAGTAGATGGTATGCAGCACGCGAATAATTACTCTATTCAATGGAACGCTTCGCACCTGAGTAGCGGAGTTTACTTCTATCGCATTGATGCAAAGAGCGTCGATGGAACGAAGAATTTTACATCAGTTAAGGAGCTGTTGTTGTTGAAGTAATGTTCTGAAAATATAGCGAATCTTAGTATGGCTTCCTTATTCAGTAAGCCACATTGGATGTTTTTAGAGGTGGTCAGGATTATAGGAAAAGTTCTCTAATTTAATACGTCGGAAATTCTATTTTGATGTAAATGTTGGCGTAAATTTTTATAGTTCCAGTAGAAAATTATTTTGTTGGAAGTCTAATAGTACTAGAAGAAACAATGAGAAGATGCACCTGCATTATTAACTGTAAAAAGTTCATTTATCTCCTCTTTACATTTCTTGTAATTCAACTATTGTTGACGACTCAAGTTATAAGTCAGGTAATTTCAATGAGTGGAAAAGTAACTTCTTCGAGAGCTCCTGTAAAAAGCGCAATGGTTACTGTCATTGATAATACTGATACCACGAGAAGATTTCAATCGCTTACAGATCAAACAGGATACTATCAAATTAGCATTGTTACTACCTCGGTTAACTCGGGAACGGTTAGTCTACCAACAAAATTTACAGTGGGGCAAAATTATCCTAATCCGTTTTCTTCATCGACAGTGATTCCTATTGAAACAATAAAGGAAGCAGAAATTCACATTTCTATTTATGACATTTTGGGGAGGTTAATACGAAAATTTGATATTGATGCGCAACCAATAGGTCAGCATAGTATAGTTTGGGATGGGAAAAATGGCGCTGGCGTCAAAGTTGCGAATGGGATATATTTTTACAGAGTGGTTGCCAATGGTGAGATGCAGATACGGAAAATGATTTTTAATGGAAATGGCGGAGGTAGCGTAGTATTACCGCGAATTAGCCCGTTGAACGCTTCATTCTTGCAAATGAATACTGTTCAAAGCGCTCAAAGTTCTTCGTTCACCATTCGGATCGAAAATACGAATACAACGATACCTTATATTCTCTCGAAAGAAATTCAAAATGTTTATATAAGTAATGACACGACAATAAATTTTATCGTTGATTATCTACCGATGATGGTAATTAATGATGACAGTGTGCGGCAATGTATAAGAGGTTTTGGCGCTGCGAATATCGTTGGTTGGCGTCCTGATATGACTACCCAGGAAATCAATACAGCATTTGGTACAGGAGATGGGCAACTTGGGTTTACTCTTCTGCGACTTCGTATTTCGCCCAACTCGAATGATTGGGCAAGTAACGTTGCTACAGCAAAAGCCGCTTATAATATGGGAGCATCCATTATTGCATCGCCATGGACGCCGCCTGCCAGCATGAAAACAAATAGTAATATAGTAGGAGGAGAACTCAAGGAAGATTCCTATGCTAGTTATGCAGCTCACTTAAAATCATTTGCCGATTTTATGTCTTCCAACGGCGTACCTATCTTTGCTGTTTCTATTCAAAACGAACCCGATATTACTGTTACGTACGAATCATGTGACTGGAGCGCTGAGCAGATGATAAAATTTTTGAGGGAAAACGCACAATCAATTGGCACAAAAGTTATCGCTCCGGAATCATATCAGTTTCGGAGAGAGCTAAGCGACCCAATTTTAAATGATTCACTCGCTTGTGTTAATTTGGATATTGTCGGAGGACATATTTACGGTGGCGGTTTGTCAGCTTATCCTTTAGCGGAAGCAAAAGGGAAAGAAATATGGATGACCGAGCATTTGACGGGGGAAACCGGTTCTGCAAATGATTGGTCGTTGGCATTTCCAGTTGCAACGGAAATTAACGATGTAATGAAAGCGAGAATGAATGCTTATGTGTGGTGGTACATCGTTCGATTCTATGGACCGATAAGCGATGGTACGAACAATAGTGGTAACAAGGGCGAGCCAACCAAAAAGGGATATATAATGTCTCAGTTTGCAAGGTTTATTCGCCCCGGTTATTATATGGTAGATTGCAATGTATACCCTTCTCTTTTCAATAAAGTGAATGGTACGGCATACATAGATCCAACTTCGAATAAGTTAGTTATCGTTGCAATAAATTCTGACACAACTCAAAAGCAGAGCGTGTTCAGAATCCCGAGCAGTATAAATGTAACATTTGTTCCTTATACAACCTCCGAAGTAAAAAATTGTGAACGAGAGGAAGAGTTTACGGTAACAGATGATTCTTTTATGTATACCTTGGACCCAATGAGTATAACTACTTTTATTTCAGAATGAATATGAAACGAATAAGGAGTATTATATGTCCAAAAAGATAGTATTCCGAGAAATTAGTCTCTCATTGATAATGGTCGTTTTGGCATTAGGACAATCAGCGCCTGATAAGGTATATCGGAATCCTGTAATTCCTGGTGATCATCCCGATTGTACAATTTCAAAAGTGGGTAATGATTTTTATACCATTGGCTCATCATTTAACGTTACCCCCGTACTCTATCATTCCATAGATTTGGTGCACTGGGAAGCAATTGCTCAACCGGTGAGTGCATCGTGGACAGGGTATGGCGATTCCCCTGGCGGTGGATGTTGGGGTGGACATATGGTTTATTATAAAGGAAAATATTGGCACTTCTTTTCCCGGTCGAACACAATGTATTTTGTAACTGCCGATAATCCAAAAGGGCCATGGAGCATGCCCACCAAAATAAATAATCCGTCCCAGTTGCCATATAGCTTAGGTTATGATAACTCAATTTTCATTGATGATGATGGTAAGTGGTACCTAGTTGTTAAAAATGGGCAACCTAATAATGGAATTGTTGAATTAGGCGACAATGGACAGCCAACCGGAGTAGTATATGACTTGAAATGGTTGAATCCTGCTCCGAACTATCCTTATAGTTGGGCTGAAGGTCCTGTAATGTGGAAGTATCATGGTTACTATTACTATTCATTTGCACGAGATTTGGGCGGCGGTCAAAAGGTTATGCGAAGCAGAACACTTACAGCCGACTCATCTTCATGGGAAATGGTCGGTGATTTTTTTAATGAAAACGATCCTTTGAAATCAACTTCCCTTTTTACAAGTCCAAATCATAGTTCGAATGTGATTACTCTTGATGATAGTACTCATTGGGTAATTCATCCGCTCTATGCAAAAGATGAGTGGAAAGGACAGGGACGACAAGGTCTCTTGAATCAGGTTCGTTATAATGCAAATGGAAAACCTACAGCAGATTACCCTGTGAACAAATCTTTCACAGCTCCAAACTTACCGAGTGGGGGTATCCCTTGGATGGTGCCGCATTCTGATTTCTTTACCAATGATACGCTTAATCCTGAATGGTCATTTCTAGGGTATACGCCAAGTAATTTGTATTCGTTAACTGAGCGAGAAGGGTGGCTACGACTATCTCCAAAGAGTGGAAAAATAAATACGGTGACGAAAAATGATGGTGAGCATAATTATTCACTTATCACCCGCCTTGAATTTAATGCAACAGTCGTAAACGATGAGGCAGGGCTATTAATTCTGAGGGGGGATGAGAAATCGAGTGTAAAGTTATCTAGTTCAGTTGATAGCTCCGGTAAAAATGTTATTCGATTCAGTTTTGATGGGAATAAATATGAGGTTGAAAATTCTGCTGGAACAATTGTTTGGCTTAAAATTGTACGGGTCAACCATAGTATAAGTGGCTATTGGAGTAACGATGGTATTGATTGGTTACAAGTTGGACAGAGTTTTACAATATCAAGCATAGATTCGTATTCAGATTTTTCTACATTTACAGGCACACGACAGGGATTGTATGTCCAAAACAGGTCAGCATATTTTGATTTTTATATTTATCGGGATGCTTATACGCCAATAATGTCAGAATGGCCCGCAAATCAAAACGGAACTGCTCGTTCGGCACAAGGATATGGGTTAGATAATATTAATAATGGCGATTGGGCGTTATATGCGGGCGTGGAATTTGGTAGGAAGGATGAGTATTCTCGAAATGCAGTTTCTGTTGAATTTAATGCGGCATGCGCTGGGAGTGGCGGTTCAATAGAAGTTTGGCTTGATTCGTTGGATGGTACGAAGATAGCAGAATGTCCAATTACAAGCACTGGCAGTTCAAGTACATTCCAAACATTTACTGCTGCGCTTTTGAAACCAGTATCAGAAATGCATGATCTCTATTTGAAATTTGTTGGTATAGGTTCAGGAAATCTTTTTATTCTTAAGTGGTTACAATTTGTTGATGATTCCAGTCAAAATGCATCAGTAAAAGAATTGGGAGTCTCTTCTTTACCGTTCGAGTATTCATTGGAACAGAACTATCCTAACCCATTTAATCCTTCTACGAAAATTGAGTTTACTATTCCATACCGTTCTGTTGTAACTTTAAAGATATATGATTTGACAGGACGAGAATTAGTAACGCTTGTTAATAAGGAGTTAGACGGAGGATATCATAGCTATAATTTTCATGCGGAAGCTTTAGCAAGCGGTGTCTATTTCTACAAACTCCAAACCGGCTATTTTTCTAAAACAAAAAAAATGGTATTAGCGAAATAATATTGACTAAGTAAGGCAGACGATGAAAAAAGGAATTACATCAATTATTCAGGATCGGTTGTTTATTGCTAGTATTATTTTCTTTCTTCTTCCAGTTCAAACATTTTTTGCTCAGAATACATTTCCACATCTGGGGAAAAATGGTTCAGCAACGCAACTTATTGTTCACGATAAACCATTTTTAATGCTAGCGGGGGAGTTAGGTAATTCCAGCGCGTCGGATTTAAACTATATGCAACCTATCTGGCACACACTGAAAACGATGCAGTTGAATACTGTGCTGGTTCCTGTTTATTGGGAGCTTATCGAGCCACAAGAAGGCAAGTTCGATTTTACGCTTGTGGATAGCATTATTTTCTCGGCGCGAAAGTATGACCTGAAAATTGTATTCCTGTGGTTTGGTTCTTGGAAGAATAGTATGTCGTGCTATGCTCCGTATTGGGTGAAAATTGATCAAGAGCGATTTCCAAGAGCACGCATAAAAAATGGAAATGCCCTTGAAATTCTAACACCCTTCAGTGAGGAAAATCGAAATACAGATGCTGACGCCTTTGCTTTGTTGATGAAACATATCCGAAGTATTGACAGCAAAGAAAATACAGTAATCATGGTTCAGGTTGAAAATGAAATTGGAATGATACCAGAAGCTCGTGATTATTGTTCAGCCGCAGAAAAAGCTTTTAAGGAAATGGTACCCAAGGAGTTAATGGATTACCTTCAAAAGCATAAAAATTCACTTAACAAAGATTTTCTTGCTATTTGGAAAAATGCAGGCATGAAAAGCGCTGGAACATGGGAAGAAGTGTTTGGAAAAGGTTTACAGACAGATGAAATTTTTATGGCTTGGAATTTTGCTCAGTACACAAACTACGTAGCGGAGGAGGGTAAGAGAGAATACAACATACCGATGTATGTTAATGCAGCGCTCATTCGACCCAATTACAAACCAGGTCAATATCCCAGCGCGGGTCCTTTACCACATTTAATTGATGTGTGGCGTGCAGCAGCCCCTGCAATAGATTTTCTGGTGCCGGATATCTATTTCAAAAATTTTGCTGAATGGCTTGGGAAATACGACCAAAGCGGGAATCCAATTTTTATACCTGAAGTTGATAGTCGCCAAAGTGTAACGAATGCTTTTTATGCAATTGCACATCATAATGCCATGGGATATAGTCCTTTTGCAATTGAATCAGTGGAAAATCCTGAGAGCAACCAATTTAATCAAGCGTATACTCTTCTTCATCAATTGACTCCTCTGATTCTTGAGCATCAGGGAAAAGGAACAATGGATGGATTTCTGCTTGATAGTGCATCACAAACAGATCGATTAACAATAGGTAATTTTGCTTTCATTATAAAACATGAATATTCATGGCCTTATGCTCCTCGTAGAGAAGATGAAGCGCCTCGCTATGGCGGATTGATTATTCAAATAGCCGATGATGAATATTATGTTGCTGGAAGTGGAGTGGTGATAACCTTTGAATCTGCTTCCAAGGATGGAGCAATCGTTGGCATTGCAAGCATAGATGAAGGAAAATTCGAAGGAGAATGGATCACCGGACGTCGTTTAAATGGGGATCAAAGTCATCAAGGCAGGCATTTGTATTTACCAGGCGGCAAGTTTGGCATTCAAAAGGTAAAGTTGTATAAATACAAATGAAATAATTGGACGGTAATTTTATCGTTAAATGGAAGGAAAAATCAAAATGAAGAGGTCTTTAGTTTTAGTAGTAATTCTAATATGTACTACAACTGTGTATTCACAAAATCAATTCCAATGGAATGGTAAGAAATGCGCTGTTGTCCTTACGTATGATGATGCACTGAACGAGCACCTCGATAATGTTGTCCCGTTGCTCGATTCATTAGAATTGCATGCGACTTTCTATGTCCCTCCTTCCTTTCCAGGATTCTATACCAGAATGGATGAATGGAAAATTGTTGCACAGAAAGGGCATGAACTCGGAAATCATACACTCTTTCATCCTTGCATTGGTTCTGGAGCCGGAAGAGAGTGGGCCCCACAGGAATATAATTTAAATGATTACTCGCTAAAGCGTATACGTGATGAGATGGTTTTGGCAAATTCAATACTTAAATTCCTCGATGGAAAAGAGCAAAGGACTTTTGCATATCCTTGTGGAGATATGACCGCTGAAGGAATATCGTATAAAGAAATTGCACAAGAACTCTTCATTGGCGCTCGCGGTGTAAGCGGAGGAATTGTTAAGTCAACAGACATAGATATTTATAATGTTAATTGCTATATGGTTAATGGTGAATCATCCACTCAACTTATCGAACTTGTCAAGAAGTCGTTAGACGAGGGAGGTCTCATGGTGTTTTTATTCCACGGCGTTGGAGGTGGAAGCAATTTGAATGTGTCTTTATTGGATCATCGAGATCTCTTGTTATTTCTGAAAAATAACCAATCACAAATTTGGGTAGCTCCAATGAAAGACGTTTTAATTTTTTTACAAAATCAATAATGAAAATTAGGTTTAATGAATCAATAAACTATAATTACACGAATAAATATAGGAGCTCAAATGCAACAAATGAAACAAATTCAAAAATATATTCTCATAATCACATTAGTAGTTCTCACTGGAGGTACTGCGTTTGCACAAATTCAAACAGATGTTCCTGCATTGAAAGATGTTTATGCTAATGACTTTTACATAGGATGTTTACTCTCTTATAAACATGTTGGATTTCCGAGTGATCCAGATGTTCCAGGTCAATCGTCATTGTTATATCCTAATGGCGATGGTGGATATCTTATTAAATTCCATATGAATTCTATGAGTCCGGGTAATAATATGAAGCCACAGTACACAGTGGATCTCTCGGGTAGCGCTTCTGCGTATGCATCAGCTTCGACGCAAGCAGCAAAGGATTCGATAGATATACATCCAATAATTAAATTTAATGGCGACTTGATTGCACAACTTAATTGGGCTCAACGACAGGGATTTACATTTCGAGGACATACATTAGTTTGGTACAATCAGACTCCTGGTACTGCATTTTTCCGCTCTGGTTATACTTCAACGGGGACACGACTAAGTAAAGAGAAAATGACTCAAAGGATGGAAAATTATATTAAAGAGGTAATTCGTCTGGTTCATGAAAATTGGCCCGGACTTCTTTCTGCATTCGATGTTGTCAACGAGGCTGTCAATGAGAATGGAACGGATCGCACTACAAACAATGAGTGGTACACAACATTTGGTGATAATAGTTATATCATGAAGGCATTTGAATTTGCACGGAAGTATACAGTAGAATATGGCGAGACGCAAATCAAATTATATTACAATGATTACAATACTCATAACTCGGCAAAAGCAGATGGTATTGTTCGAGTCTGCGGACCAATTTTTCGTGCAGGATACTTAGACGGCATTGGGATGCAAGAACATGATGGTATAGCATATCCAACCGCTGAACAATGGATTGCTTCCTATAATAAATTCGATACAATTTGCACAGAGATGGCAGTAACAGAATTGGATGTAAAGACAGGAAGTAATACTCCTTCTGCAACTCAATTAGCAAGTCAGGCAAATCAGTATGCTCAGCTCTTTAAGTGCTTTGTCGAAAGAAGCTATCGAAGTGGACGCGGTAAAATTATCAATGTTTCAAAAGATGGATTGAACGATCAGTATACTTTTGTCAATGAAGCAACGTCGCTGTGGGATGCTAACAATCAATGTAAACCAGCTTTTTATTCTGTAGTCAATGTCGGTTTGTACTACAATATTCTGGATTCCCTCATAAGCTATGCAGACACTCTTAAAGAGGATAATTACACTCCAACAAGTTGGCAACCGTTTTCAGAGGCTTTGATGCATGCAAAGCAAGTACGCGACAGCAATTTCTCAGTGAATGTGCCAGCAGATACAGCATTAATGAATGCAAAAGAGGAATTAGCATCGGCTATTGATGGATTGGTAAAACAGGTTTCTGCCGTAAAAGCGCCTACAACGCAAATGCCCTATGCATTTAACTTAAATCAAAATTATCCAAATCCTTTTAATCCAACAACGAGGATTGAGTTTTCTCTTCCAGAAGCGTCGACAATTGAACTGGAACTCTATGATGTGTTAGGGAAACAAGTCCTAACAATTGCACAAGGGATGTACAGCGCTGGCGCTCATCAGATTGTTTTTAATGGTTCGAATTTAGCCTCTGGAATTTATTTCTATAAGTTACAAACTGGACAATATTTTGCCGTAAAAAAATTAACAATATTAAAATAATAATATAAGGAGAACAAACTATGCAAAACAAAATTAAAAGATGGGCGTTAATGCTTACCATTCTTTTATTTGTTTTACCAATGTTCGCGCTCAATGCGCAGTTGGTAAAAGATGGAAGCTTTGAAGAGTGCCCAGTGGGAGTAATTAGCGAGACAAGTCTCAATGGGTGGCTGCTCCTTTCAGAATCGAGTGTTTCGCCTGCTCCAGTATTTGAAATTGTCAGTGATACCGTAAAAGATGGAAATCGTGCATTACGGATCATTGTCAATGGGGTTGGATCGAATCAGTGGGATATTCAGGTCGTTGCAGATAGCATCCCGGTGAAAAGAGGGAAGCAGTACAAGTACTCCGTATGGGCTAAAACGCAATCGGGTACATCTACAGCAAATTTTACAGTTGGTAACTATTCATATAGCGAGTATGCGCGATTAGGGAGCGCCGCAATAACGACTCAATGGCAAGAGTATACATTGACCTTTACTGTCAATGATGATGTGACCTATGCTCGTGCTCCCATTCATTTTGGCTTCTCCGCAAATAGTGGCGATACAATCTATATTGATAATATGAATATTATTGATATCGAAAGAGAAGCGCTAACCCGAACACCGTTTATTGTGGAAGCTGAATCGGGACAGTTAGGAAGTAATTTCGCGATACAATCCAGCGGTGATGTTACTTATGTTACTGTACTAAACAATTATACAGGTTTGCAATATCCTGGGGATACAAGTAACATAATAACGTACGAAATTCTTTTCCCCTATGCTGAGACATATAGTTTATATGCCCGCATTCGAGTAAACTCTGGTGGTTATAATGATGATAGTTTCTTCTATGGGAGTGATTTTGGTGTCAGAGATACTCTTGGAGAGGACTGGGCTTTTATCAATGGATTAGCGAGCGCAGGTTTTTCAGATCCTGCTAACGTCGTGTATGATCCAGGTGGAGCTGGAACAGGCGTTTGGAAGTGGGTTAATCTATCCAGAAATAAATACCAAGGTGATACGACCGTTACTTTTAAGGTTGAAGCAGACAGCGTTGTAAAGATCTTCCAAATTGGCGGTCGAGAAGATGGACTTGATATTGATAAATTTGCATTTGGTCGTTCCGATCTTTATTTCACTGTAGATAATCTTGATAAGTGCGAGCCGGGATCGCCTTCTTATCCAGGCACGGTCTGGGAAGGTCCACCACTCGCTTCAAAGCAGCAAAAATTTGTTGGTTGTGCCTATAGCTCAAGTCAATCGCCCAACTTCGAAGCATACTGGAATCAAGTAATTCCAGAGAATGGCGGCAAATGGGGTAGCGTTGAGGCAACAAGAGATGTTATGAATTGGGGAGAGGCTGATGCAGCATATCAGCTTGCAAAATCCAATGGTTTTCCATTTACGTTCCATGTGCTTGTTTGGGGGGCGCAACAACCTTCCTGGATTAGTAGCCTTCCTCAAGAAGAACAACTAGAAGAAATTCGTGAATGGTTCCAAGCTGTTTGTGATCATTTTCCAGATATAGAATATCTTCAAGTAGTCAATGAACCACTTCATGCACCACCAGACGGTCAAAGTTCACGTGCAAATTACATCAATGCTTTAGGTGGAGCTGGAACAACAGGTTGGGATTGGATTATCAATGCCTTCCGAATGGCGCGAGAAATTTTCCCTGATTCCGTCAAGCTTATGCTCAATGACTACAGCATTATTAACAGTACTCAAAGTACGCAACAATACCTTAATATTATTCGGTTGCTACAAGCTGATACTTTGATTGATGTCATCGGGGAACAAGGGCATGCATTTACAACAAAAAATACCAATGCTACTGTATTAAAGGCAAACCTTGATTCGTTAGCATCTACAGGATTGCCAATTCAAATTTCTGAATTGGATATTGATGGTCCCACAGATGGAGAGCAATTAAATGAATATAAGCGTGTTTTCCCGCTTTTCTATGAACATCATAGTGTCAGTGGAATTACTTTATGGGGATGGAGACCTGGCTTGTGGAGAAATGATCAAAAAGCATATCTCATTGGCCAGGATGGAGCCGAACGCCCTGCATTACAATGGTTGCGCAGTTATTTAGATACCGCCAATGTTATTCTGCCAGTTGAAAAGGAAGGAACCATTGCGCAGTCGTACAAGCTGCTACAGAATTACCCGAATCCTTTCAATCCATTGACGAAAATAGGATATACTATTCCGCAGAAAGTGCATGTTACAATCAAAGTATATAACACGCTTGGACAATGTGTTACGACATTATTTGATGGCGAACAACCGCAAGGCTCATACGAGATACCATTTGATGGGAGTAAGTTAGCAAGCGGCGTATACTATTATCAACTTCGTGCTGGAAATTATATTGAGACAAAGAAGTTAATGTTATTGAAATAATATATTCTGGATTTTTGCTATAAGAAAGCAGTGTGAAGCGCTGTCTGAGTAATATAGATCCGAAAGGATTGTTTGGACAGCGCTTAATTTCTCTCCAAAAAGAATAGCTAGTATTACTTGATGAAATACTAAATTATATGAAAATGCTCCTTGATTAGGGAGTTGAATAATTCTTTTTAGTTTATGGATTAACTTGTTATCAAAAATTAGCCTTACTGGTACTACTTTTATGAGAAAAGGACAAGCATTGGTTCTGATAAAAGCAGATGCTCGTTTTTCAGCTGATGTCTATTATTGAATATTTGATTCTTAAGAAATTGTCTCGTTATTTTTAATGTATAGTTATTGAAAAGGTTAAGTTATTCCTACAAAAAGAAAGTTCAATTAAAATTTGTAAGGTCTATTATGAATTTCATAACAAACAATAAAAAAGGGTTAAGCTCCACCGGTTTTATTTTGCTACTAATGACGTTAACTTTTTTAAATGGGGTACTATTTTCTCAACCATCTGGCGGACCTTATGGGCCGATGCGGCAAGTATATGAATTACCCCAAAATGTTGGTAGAGTCTTCTATGTAGCCGTAGATGGGCAATCGAAAAATAAAGGCGAAAATCCTGCCAATCCAACGACATTAGAATCTGCGATAGGGCAAGCGAGAACCGGGGATGCGATCATTCTTCGAGGTGGTGTCTATCGTACGGGGGATTTAATTATCAATCAAAGAGCGCTTATTCAACCCTATCAAGATGAACAACCAATATTAAAAGGAACGCTCGTTGCTACTCAATGGGAGAATCTGGGAAATGGGGTGTGGCGAACAAAGTGGGAGCGTTTGTTTCCATCGAAACCAGCCGATTGGTGGCGTCGTGAAAGAGAAGGGAAAAAGACTCCGCTTCATCGGTTTAATAATGATATGGTGTTTATCGACGGCAAATTTTTGCAATCCGCTGGTTGGGAAGGCGAGGTAAACGAAGGCGCTTATTACATTGATTATGAAAAAGGTTATGTCTATATAGGAATGGATCCTTCAAACCATCTTGTCGAAATTACTGCATTTGATATTGCACTTCTTAGAACAACAAAAAAATGTCACGGCAAGCAATCGGATAAAAGAGGATTCGTCCTACGAGGAATTACCTTTTCACAATATGCTTATCGAGCTTTGGAAGTGGAAGGTACTGAACCAGAGGGAATATCGCCGGAATCCGAACATGGCAAAGAAGTAGTTGGAACTGTGATTGAGAACTGTACAATTACCGATTGTTCTCGAGTTGCAGCATATTTAAGAGGGGACTCTTTGATTATAAGACATTGTCTTGTGAGCAATACGAGTACAGAAGGAATCTATATCATAGCTTCAAATGATGTTTTGCTTGAAAGGAATATCTTTACTAAAAATAATATTGAAGGAATTACAGGATACTATCCTGCGGCTGTAAAAATATTTAATCAGTGTTATCGTGTTACCTGTCGAGATAATTTGGTAATCGATCTTCCTAACTCAAATGGAATTTGGTATGATGTTGGTAACGTTGACGGTTGTTTTGTGAATAATTGGGTTGAAAATGTTGGAAATGCAACGTCACAAATTCGTACGGATCAACTCTGGCCAAGTGATAACGGCTTTTTCTTTGAAATCTCAAAAGGCGCTATTTGTGCTGGCAATGTTTTTGTGAATTGTGATCATGGAGTTACAATCCTTAATAGTTCGAATGTTCAAATTTATAACAACACTTTTGTCAATAGTATGGCTTGCATAGGTCGTGATGGACGAAGCGCTGTTGGCGATCATTTTGGCTGGCATCCAAGTACAGGTCCCGATGTAGATAAACGTGAGGGCCATGCTTTTGTTAATAACCTTCTTGTTGGGAACGGCGACTTTGCTCGACCATTATTGTTTGTTTGGCAGCCGTCCAATTTATGTGAGCGATTGCCGAATTCACAATTAAAGAAAGTTGAATACAATGTATTTGTGCGTCGGTCACAGGAACAAAATTATCCATTGATTTTATGGAGCCCAGCACAGAATGAAAAATGTCAAGCCATGTGTAAATCGTTAGATGATTTTCGGTTACTAATTCCGGACCGTGCTGAAAGAAACCAATATTATGCTCAATATTTTGGTCCGTTGTTTAAAGGTTTAGAATTAGGAAGGTTGGAACTTTTAGATTCTTTTCCAGGTTCAAAAGTTGGTACTCGCTGCACTGAAGAAATTAGGAATCATTTCGATCCAGATTGTGACACTTGCACCTATGTGGGAGCTTATCCTCCATTGGAAAAATAGATAGAAAATTTATGATCATAAGCGAATAACGAAAAGTACACTTGACTTTATGAATTTTTATTGATAAAATAAAAACGTTATAAGTTCAATTGAACTGATATGATAATGATGCATTAAAATAAAAATAGAAAGAAAAATATGACGCATAAATATTTCCCCACTATAAAACAACCAATACAGTACGAAGGTAAAGCATCCAAGAACCCATTAGCCTTTAAGTACTACAACAAAAATCAGAAAGTTGGGAACAAAACGATGGGGGAGCATTTACGATTTTCAGTCGCTTACTGGCATACTTTAATGGGGAACGGACAAGATATGTTTGGAGCGCCGTCGATTATTAGGGAATGGCACAAGGCAAGCGATCCAATGAAGCGTGCCGAAGATACCTTAGAAGCTGCATTTGAATTTTTTCAAAAGCTTGGCGTAGACTATTACTGTTTCCACGATCGAGATATTGCACCTGAAGGGAATTCATTTGCTGACTCATGCAAGAACTTGGAAAAAATAGTTTCAAAAGCAAAGCAGTTGCAAAATGACACTGGAATAAAATTGCTCTGGGGAACTGCGAATCTATTTAGCAATCCGATTTACGCACAAGGTGCCGCAAGCAGTCCAAATGCCCATGTGTTTGCAACAGCTGCAGCACAGGTCAAACATGCTATTGATGCAACTAAAGAATTAGGCGGAGAAAACTATGTGTTCTGGGGTGGACGAGAAGGATACGAAAGTTTTCTCAACACGGATATTCAGCGTGAACAAGAACACTTGGCTCGATTTTTCTCTATGGCAGTAGAGTATAAAAAGAAGATTGGTTTCGATGGCCAATTTCTTATTGAACCAAAACCTGCTGAACCAATGAAACATCAATATGATTCTACTGCAGCAACAACACTCTATTTTTTGAGCCGATTTGGTTTGTTAGATTATTTTAAACTTAATATCGAAGCTAACCATGCAACTCTTGCAGGCAATATTTTTGAGCATGAACTTGCCGTTGCATCTGCTTCTGGAAAATTAGGAAGTGTAGATGCAAACCGTGGCGATCTACTGCTGGGTTGGGATACAGATCAATTTCCAACTGACCTGTATAGCACAACCTATGCAATGCTGATAATTTTGAAGCAAAATGGACTTGGGAAAGGTGGATTAAATTTCGATGCAAAGGTGCGTCGAAGTTCAACCGACCCACTTGATTTGTTCTATGCTCATATTGGAGGAATGGATACATTTGCACGTGGATTGCTCATCGCTCAAAAAATAATCGATGATAAAGTATTAGATCAATTTATCGATGAGCGTTATTCTTCCTTCTCTAGTGGAATTGGTGCGGATATACAGGTTGGTAAAGTCGGTTTTGAGGAACTTGATAAGTGGGTCAATCAACAATCTAATCCACAGCTACAAAGTGGAAAAATTGAATTGTTGGAAAACATTATAAATTCATATATCGAATAATGAATTTTGAAGGCACAACCGTGTGGAATTTATTATTTTAATAAACAAAATTGATAATTGATTATTAAAAAAGTAATATGAAATATTATAATCCATCAAAAAATAGAGATTAATTATGGTATAATAGTTGATATATATTTATTGGGTAATTGAAAGCACCCTAATAAATGTGGGCATTAGCTCACAGCAGCACCTACAGCTTTCTACTTCAGCCTTACACACGCGCTAACAATGGAGCCTGTCTCCTCCCCGCCTTTTTAGGAGATAGGCTTCATATTTTTTATTGTTCTGGATATCCAATACTTTGAGCTAAAATTATTTTTTCATCTTCAGGCAATTGAAGTAATTTTGATAGTTCTGATTTTTGCATACTTGCACGAGCGACCGACCCTAATCCAGCAGATGCGCAATAGAGATGAACATTTTGTACTATACACCCAACTGTAATTCCTGAAAAAATTATTTTCTCTTCATCTCCAATTTCTCCAAATGCAGATAATTTGGCAGTGTAAACAAAATTAACAGTTGCTTTCTTCACAAACTCTTGTGTTCCTGTCATTGCTCGACAATCTTGATCACTAATTTGAATAAGTGAGTGGTTCGTTCCATCATACCTAAAAACACCCTGCGGGAGAAAAACATAGAGATTGACATTTTGACGATTCATTGCAGATGGTACGGTTCTTTTTCCACTTTCTTTTCTGTTAACGCCATACGCTGCCCAGAGAAGATTCGAAAGTTCTTGTTGGGACAACTGAAGCGTATCAAAATTTCTTTCTGATGCTCTGTGTTGAAGAGTATACAACAGCGATTTACTTTGACTCAAATCTGGAGCTGGAAGTTGTATAGTTTTGTTTTGTGCATTACAGAGTGAAAACGAAAGAAGAAAAAATAGAAAAGGAAATGCGAGTAAAAGTTTCATTGTAGATTCTCCTTAAATTTATAGAAAAAAGGAATTTACCTTTGACTTCTCTCATTCTATTATGTATCTTAAAACGACAGAAGTCATTAATTCTTACTCTTATTTTGATGAAAATGAACTATAAAAGCAAATATTTGAGAGGACAAAAAATCAATCCTCTCCCAATTAAGAAAAATATTACAGTAGTTGATTTACTCGAACATCATTTTCAGGCGTATAATGCCGCTCGATTATCGGATGCTGCGCGAATATTTGTAGAAAAAATGGTGGATCCTGATTGCACTGTTGGAATGAGTCTGACTGGCGCTCTAACGCCAGCGGGATTGGGCGGCTCCTGTATTGTGCCGCTTATGAAAGCAGGATTTGTTGATTGGATTGTCAGTACGGGCGCCAATCTTTACCATGATACTCATTTTGTTATTGGACATGCACTCCATCGAGGTTCACCCTTTGTAGATGATAGAGATTTGCGAAAAGAAAAAGTTGTTCGAATTTACGACATCCTCTTTCATTATGAAGTTTTGCTCGATACGGATGAGTTCTTTCGTACTGTTATCCTGTCTCCGGAATTCCAAAAAGAAATGAGTACTTCGGAATTTCATTATCTTTTGGGAAAATATATTGCGGAACGAGAGCGAAAGTTACGTATGCCATACGAAAGTATACTTGGCACGGCATATCGTTGTCAAATTCCGGTGTATACTTCTTCACCTGGCGATAGTTCAATAGGAATGAATGTTGCTGCAACAGCATTGTTTGGTAATCGCCTACGTTTAGATCCAATTGCGGATGTGAATGAAACCGCTGCAATTGTGTTGAATGCAAAGCGTAATGGCGGAAAAAGTGGTGTGCTTATTTTCGGCGGAGGTTCGCCAAAGAATTTTATGCTTCAGACCGAGCCTCAAATTCAGGAAGTGCTCAATATTAACGAAAAAGGGCACGATTACTTTATTCAAATTACAGATGCACGACCAGACACAGGTGGACTTTCAGGAGCGACTCCTTCGGAAGCAGTAAGCTGGGGAAAAGTTGATCCGAATCAATTGCCAGATACAGTAGTATGTTATTTAGATTCAACGGTCGCAATGCCGTTACTGGTTTCATATGCACTTGCAAAGGGAAAGCAAAAAAAATTAAAGCGCCTCTTTCAACATAGAGAGGAGCTCCTTTTAAAACTCAAAATGGAAGCAAATAAAAATACTCATTCTAAAAAGTAAATGATTCATTCACCAATTATAATAGGAGAATTTCAATGGATCGTTATCAAGAATTGATAGATTTAATTGGAACTTTTAAAACAGATTTCGAAAAATTTTACAATAAGAAAAATAAATCGGCTGGTGTGCGGTTGCGGAAAGATATGGCTCTTTTAAAAAGAAAAGCTCAAGAAATTCGGAACGAAGTTCAGGATATTAAAACTAAGATATCTGAACAGGAATCTTCTGTTGAACAACCAAGCGAACAACAGCAGGTTCAGCAATAAGTTTTGAGCAGAACAGCTGAGGGGAGGTTATGCTATTAAAGATAGGAAATAATATTTTAGATTAAGATGTCTCTGTAAAGTAAAATGAAGACAATGAAAAAATACGTCCTTTTTGGTTTTTTTACTGGTCTACTGACCATGTTTTTTGTGTGGTTGTGGAAAAAAGAAATGAAAGAAGGAGATGAATTTGAAGAATTGTACGATTCTTCAACAGAACCGAAGATGTTATTTGGTAATGCTTTTAAAAATGTACCGGATAAACTGTAAACCCTGCTTCTTTCCATTGATGGTAAGAAATTGTCAAGAATAGATTGTTGTACTGAAATCATAGATTTGAATACTTTATGGATGATCTTAACGAACAACGGAAAAAAGTAGAAGAAATCAAGAAGAAGATTCTTGACCAAAAGAAAAAGAGCGGCGCTGGAGAAAGTGGAACACAATCAGCCGCACCAGTACAACAATCGAATGCTCCTGTGCAGCAAGCGCCTCCGATTTTGAATCAGCCGAAGACTCAGGAACAAGCGACGCGACAAGCGCTACCTCAATCTCAAGATGCTCGGAATGAAAAACCGAAGCCTGAGAGTGAGAGTCAACAGAAGCCCACATCGTCAACTTCCATTCAAGTATACTTGCAAACATTGTATCAAGCGCTTTCTGATGGTGTGTTAAGTAAAGATGAAGAGGTGTTGTTAGCGACGCTTCGAAAGTCATTAGGTATTCGAGATGAAGATCATTATAAGATGATCAAAGACATTCAGCGGGAAGTTTACGTTCAAGCTCTTAGGGAAGGATGGCGGGATGGGAAAATAACAGAAGAGGATGTCGAGAAGCTCGAAAAGTTACGTGAGATTTTTCACATTTCGGCTGACGAGCATTTGAGACTTGAGAAAATGGTTCGGCAACAAGTCTTACGGAAAGGATAAAAAATTTCTGTACCACTTGACATTCCCATTAGATTTTATTATTCTTTGTATAGAATTATTTACTAAGGTAAAGTGAAACAGATCAATTACATAACAGCAATGACAATAAAATCACCAGCGATCAGCCGAGCCGTACGAGAATCTGTATTCACTCTTTTACCAACCGTGATTGGCCTCCTTATTCTTATTAGCCTCGTAATTATTGGCTAAGGATACGCCAGAGGCCAGCGAAGCACACCCCGCAAAGTTCTCAAAGGTTTTTGCAACGTTCGCCTCTGGCAGACGAAGAGGTATATTTTTATATTTAAAAATAGAAGGAATACATTATGCGAAGCGATAAAGTAAAGAAAGGTTTTGAACGAGCTCCTCACCGGGCATTGTTCCGTGCCGTAGGCGTTAAAGAAGAAGATTTTGATAAACCATTTATTGCAGTCGTCAATTCCTATGTGGACGTCATTCCTGGGCACGTGCACTTACAGGAATTTGGGAAGATTGTAAAAGAGGCAATACGAAAAGCTGGTGGAGTGCCATTTGAATTCAATACCATTGGCGTTGATGATGGTATTGCAATGGGACACGAAGGAATGAAGTTTAGTTTGCCTTCACGAGAACTTATTGCGGACAGTGTTGAAACAATGATCGAGGCTCATCAGTTTGATGGAATGGTGTGTATTCCGAACTGTGATAAAATTGTGCCAGGAATGATCATGGGAGCAATTCGTGTTAATATTCCGGCTATCTTTGTTTCAGGTGGACCGATGTTAGCGGGAAAATCACCCGATGGGAGAGCTTTAGATTTGATTTCTGTATCTGAAGCTGTTGGTGCATTTAAGGCAGGGAAAATATCTGCACAGGAATTAGATATGCTCGAACACTATGCATGTCCATCGTGCGGCTCTTGCTCTGGATTGTTTACAGCGAATTCCATGAATTGTCTTTTAGAGGTTCTCGGATTGGCGTTGCCATATAATGGCACAGCGTTAGCGCGTACTCCTGAACGAGAAGAACTTGCGAGGCAAGCAGGCGCTCTTATTATGGAATTAGTTGCGAAAAATATTCGTCCACGCGATCTTGTTACGAGGGATGCCATTGATGACGCTTTTGCACTCGATGTTGCGATGGGGGGAAGTACTAATACCGTTCTCCATACGCTTGCATTTTGTAATGAAGCAGGCATTGAGTATTCGTTAGAGAGAATTAATGAAATTGCCAATCGAACTCCGCATCTCACTAAAATAAGTCCATCGGGTCCATGGCACATTGAGGATTTACATCGTGCCGGTGGAATTCCAGCATTGTTAAAAGAAGTTTCAAAGAAGAAAGAGACGCTCCTCCATCTTAATCGAAAAACTGTGAGCGGGAAAACGCTGCAGGAAATTATTGACACTGCAAAAGTACAAGATTATGAAGTTATTCGTCCGATTGAGAATCCACATTCTGACCGAGGAGGGTTGGCGATATTGTTCGGGAATCTTGCCCCGCAAGGCGCTGTTTTAAAAACAGCAGGTGTTGCGCCTGCAATGATGAAGCATAAAGGACCAGCTCGAATTTACGAAGGGCAAGAAGAGGCTTTCAATGGAATTTTAGCCGGGGAAGTGCAAGCAGGCGAAGTTGTAGTAATTCGCTATGAAGGTCCTCGCGGTGGACCAGGAATGCAAGAAATGCTTTCACCAACTTCTGCATTGATGGGAATGGGATTAGGCGAAAAAGTTGCACTAATTACCGACGGACGATTCTCTGGTGGAACGCGTGGAGCATGCATTGGACATGTTTCACCTGAAGCTGCTGCAAAAGGTCCAATTGCAGCGCTGCGGAATGGAGATATTATTGAAATCGATATCGAAGCTCGTTCTCTGAATGTTCAACTGAGCGAAGATGAAATACAGAAACGGCTTGAGCAATTGCCGCCCTTCATCCCTCGTACTACAAGTAAATGGTTAAGACGCTATGCCCAACTTGTTACGAGTGCAAATACTGGCGCATCATTAAAAGATTAAATGTATTAACAATATTATCAACTTATAATAAGGAGATATCTATGGCTTCGTCAAAACAACAAGAAAAAGTTCAGGGGAAGTTAATGACTGGAGCAGAAATATTTGTACGAAGTCTTGTAGAAGAAGGTGTTGAAGTAATATTTGGCTATCCTGGCGGGGCAACCATAGGAATTTATGATGTACTTCACGATATCACGGATATTAAACATGTTCTTACACGGCACGAGCAAGGCGCTACGCATGCTGCGGAAGGGTACGCGCGTGCAACAGGACGTCCGGGAGTTGTGCTGGTTACATCCGGACCCGGAGCAACTAATACAGTTACCGGAATTGCAGATGCGTATATGGATTCGGTTCCTATCGTTGTGTTTACAGGACAGGTAGCGACAAAGCTTATTGGAAACGATGCTTTTCAGGAAGCAGATATTGTTGGAATCACGCGGCCAATTACAAAACATAATTTTTTGGTGAAGGATGTAAAGGATCTTACTCGTACAATTAAAGAAGCTTTCTATATTGCAACTACTGGTAGGCCGGGTCCAGTGCTTGTGGATTTGCCAAAAGATGTTATGGCTCAGAAAGCTGTGTTTGAATACCCTAAGACAGTTTCTCTCCGGAGTTATAATCCGGTTGTCGAAGGAAATATTAAACAGATTAAAAAGGCGGCTGAAGTCATCAATAAAGCGAAAAGGCCTGTGCTCTATGTTGGGGGTGGAGTCATTCATTCCAACGCATCTCATGAGCTTCGTACGTTAGCTGAAAAGCTCAATTGCCCGGTCGCGACAACTTTGCATGGTTTAGGCGCTTTTCCTGAAGACAATAAACTTGCGCTTGGTATGCTGGGAATGCACGGTACATGGTATTCCAACTATGCAGTACATTACTGCGATGTACTTATTGCTGTCGGAACGCGCTTTGATGATAGAGTTACTGGAGATACAACCGCCTTTGCCGCCGAAGCAAAGAAAATTCATATTGATATTGATCCATCTGCAATTAGTAAAAATGTACCAGTGGATGTTCCAATTGTGGGCGATGTAAAGAATGTTTTGCGACAATTAATACAATATGTTCGTCCACTCGATACTTTAGATTGGCTAACGACTATCGAACAGTGGAAAGCTGAACACCCTTTGCGCTATAAACACGATGATCATCTTCGTGCTCAGTACGTTATCGATCGGTTGGGAGAAATAACACAGGGAAATGCTATTGTTGTATCGGATGTCGGTCAGAATCAAATGTGGGCGGCGCAGTTCTTTCGGTGGAAGCATCCTCGCACCTACATTACATCGGGAGGTTTGGGCACGATGGGGTTTTCGTTACCAGCGGCAATTGGCGCTGCTTTTGGTAGAAAAGATTTGCCGGTGTTTTCATTATCTGGTGATGGAGGATTTCAAATGAATTCACAAGAGTTGGCAACCATTGCGCAATACAAGATTCCTGTTCGTGCATTTATTTTTAATAATGGATTCCTTGGAATGGTTCGTCAGTGGCAAGAGCTTTTTTGGCGGAAGCGATATTCTCACACCGAGATGCAAAGTCCTGACTTTGTAAAATTAGCTGACGCGCATGGAATCCCGGCAATTCGGGTAACAAAGAATGAAGAAGTTGATAGCGCTATTGAACAAGCGTTGAATCATACTGAAGGTCCAATCGTAGTAGAGTTTGTTGTGGAGAAAGAAGAGAATGTATTTCCAATGATTCCTGCGGGACAGACAGTCAACGAAATCATTGATAATCCAGAACCAGCTCAATCAGAGCAGAGCGCAGTGCATTCAAAAGGTTCGTTCATTATTCATCAAAAAGGATAAGAGGAGAAACTGCATGAAAGCGAATCAAGTGGTTGAAAATAAACAGGAAGAGAAGCAGCACACAATTAGTTTGCTGGTTGAAAATCGGTTTGGCGCGCTCAATCGAATTGCAGGAATGTTTGCCGCAAAAGGATATAACATCGATAGTTTGACTGTAGGACCAACAGAGGATGAAGCGGTTGCACGGATGACAATTGTTACACGAGGCGATGATCAAGTCATCGAACAAATTACAAAACAATTGAATAAACTCATCGATGTTATCAAGGTTATCGATTTGACGTATGAGAATTACGTTGAGCGGGAGCTTGCGCTTATCAAAGTACAGTCATCGACTCAAACACGTTCAGAAATAATTCTTATCTCTGAGATTTTTCGTGCAAAGGTTGTAGATTTAAGTGCGCACAACTTAACGTTGGAGGTAACAGGAAACAAACAAAAAGTAGATGCGATCATCAATATGTTAAAACCATTTGGTTTAAAGGAAGTTGCGCGCACTGGACGCGTTGCTTTAAAACGTGAGTTCCATGGAGAAGCATAAGCGTTCGATTTGCTTTTAGAGTTTAAGTTCGAACTATGTATTAAATAAATACAATAACTTTATTTCATAATATAAGGAGAAAAAAGCTATGGCTATTATCGATTTTGGTGGAGTGAAAGAAGAAGTGATTACTCGCGATGAATTTCCATTACAGAAAGCGCAAGAGATTTTAAAGAACGAAGTTGTTGCAGTCATTGGGTATGGCGTGCAAGGACCAGCTCAATCGTTAAACATGAAGGACAACGGAATTAACGTGATTATTGGACAGGCTCAGGAAGATAAACGATATTGGGATAAGGCTGTTGCAGATGGTTGGGCGCCTGGAAAAAATCTTTTTCCAATTGAAGAAGCAGTAAAACGTGGGACAATTATTCAATATCTTGTTTCCGATGCGGCACAGATGCTTATTTGGGATAAAGTAAAAGCAAATCTAAAGAAGGGTGATGCTCTTTATTTCTCTCATGGATTTTCGATTGTCTACAAAAATCAAACAGGAGTAGTTCCACCGCCGGATATTGATGTTATTATGGTTGCGCCAAAAGGTTCTGGTGCAAGCGTTCGAAAGAATTTCCTCGAAGGCGCAGGGATCAACAGTAGCTTTGCTGTGTTTCAGGATTATACAGGGAAAGCCAAAGATCGCTGTTTGGCAATTGGAATAGCAATTGGTTCAGGATACTTATTCCCCACAACATTTGAGAAAGAAGTTTATAGCGATCTTACTGGCGAGCGCGGAGTTCTGATGGGAGCTCTTGCTGGAATTATGGAAGCGCAGTATAATTTATTCCGGAAACATGGACACACACCCAGCGAAGCATTCAATGAAACAGTTGAAGAGTTGACGCAAAGTCTCATTCGACTTGTCGATCAGAATGGAATGGACTGGATGTATGCAAATTGCAGCTCGACGGCACAGCGCGGTGCGTTGGATTGGCGGCACCAATTTCGAAAAGCTGCTGAGCCAATATTCGATTGGCTCTATGAAAGTGTAAAGTCTGGAGAACAGGCTCGCATCGTTATCGAAGCGAATAGCAGAAAAGACTATCGTGAAAAGCTCGATGCTGAACTCAAGGAGATGCGTGAATCCGAAATGTGGCGCGCTGGCGCTGCAGTGCGTTCACTCCGTCCCGAAAACTGGAAAAAGAATAAATAAGATAAAAAACGTCATGGATCTGTCATGTTAAAAGTGGCAGATCCATTGTATGGTGATATTGATTCCATGCGAAGAGCGTACAAATAAAGGATAAAAATCCGATGGAACAAATATTTTTGTATGACACAACGCTTCGCGACGGAACTCAGAGCGAAGATATTAGCTTTTCCGTTGAGGATAAACTACGAGTTGCACAAAAATTAGACGAGCTTGGCGTGCGTTACATTGAGGGTGGATGGCCTGGCTCAAATCCTCGTGATGCAGATTTTTTTAAGCGTGTAAAGTCGCTTAAACTATCACAAGCAAAAATTGCAGCCTTTGGCAGTACACGTCGAGCAAAGAACGCTGCAAAAGATGATCCGAATCTGCAAGCGCTTATCGAAGCTGAAACACCTGTGGTAACAATTTTTGGGAAAACGTGGCTGCTCCATGTTTACTCTGCTCTTAATATTTCCGATGAAGAAAATCTTGAACTGATAGAAGATTCCGTTGAGTTCCTAGTTGTACAGGGTCGAGAAGTTGTGTATGACGCCGAGCATTTTTTCGATGGATATAAACACAATCGGGAGTATGCATTGAAGACGCTTCGCGCCGCTCAGCGTGCCGGTGCAAACACGTTAGTACTCTGCGATACAAACGGCGGAACATTGACGCACGAAATCGAAACAATTGTAAAAGATGTTTGCGCCGAGATCGGTGGAAAGATAGGAATTCACACTCATAACGATGGCGATCTTGCAGTTGCAAATTCGCTGGCAGCAATTCGCGCTGGCGCAGTGCAAGTGCAGGGAACGATCAATGGATACGGTGAGCGATGTGGAAATGCAAATCTTTGTTCCATTATACCAAATCTACAACTGAAAATGGGATACCAGTGTATTAGCGCTTCGCAGATGACAAAATTGACGGAAATATCTCGATACATTTCGGATTTGGCAAACCAACCTGAACCTGCACATTTACCTTTTGTTGGTAAAAGCGCATTTGCCCATAAAGGCGGAGTTCACGTCAGCGCAGTGATGAAAGATCCGACGACGTATGAACATCTTGCGCCGGAGTTGGTTGGAAATAAAAGAAGAGTTCTTGTTTCTGACCTTTCAGGGCGCAGCAATGTTGTCTTCAAAGCGCATGAATTAGGGATCGAGCTGGAAGGAAAAACTACAGAAACGCAGCGTATTGTCGATCGCATCAAACAAATGGAGTTCGATGGTTACCATTATGAAGATGCGGATGGTTCGCTTGAGCTTCTCATTCGTGAACAGCTCAATGATTGGTATGAATTTTTTGAGTTGGGAGACTTTAAGGTCATCATCCATAAAACATCCGATGAAGCGGACACTGTTTCAGAAGCAATTGTGAAAGTAAAAGTTGGCGAAGAAGTTGAATACACTGCTTCCGATGGTAATGGACCTGTAAACGCATTGGATAAAGCATTGAGGAAGGGATTGGAAAAATTCTATCCTCAAATAAAAGATATTATGCTTACGGATTACAAAGTTCGTGTCCTCGACGGTCAGGATGGAACAAGCGCAAAAGTCCGTGTTCTTATCACGACACGGAATGCACACTCGTCATGGAACACTGTGGGAGTTTCGACGAATATTATTGAGGCAAGCTGGATAGCCCTTGTAGATAGTGTCTATTACTATTTACAAAAAGTATCAGCGCGTCCAAAATTTGCAAGGACTGAACCAGTATGATTATCGTTATGAAAGCTGGTGCAACCCAGCAAGAGATTGATCGTGTTTTTGAAAAGGTAAAAGAATTTGGATTTAAGGTACATCCGATCTACGGAGAAGTTCGTACTGTCATTGCCTGTATCGGAGATGAACGTGGGAAATATCGTCTTCAAGCGCTTGAGACGCTTGACGGAGTCGAAAGCGTTGTTCCAATTTTAAAACCATACAAGTTAGCGAGTAAAGAATGGCATCGTTCGCCTTCTTCCGTCGTGATTCCATCACCAAAAAATTTACCGCCCGTCGTAATTGATAGCAATCATTTTGTTGTGATGGCGGGTCCTTGTTCTGTCGAGACTGAGGAACAGATTATTCAAACTGCTGAAGCAGTAAAGAAAGCAGGAGCGAGAATACTTCGCGGCGGAGCATTTAAACCGCGTACATCTCCTTACAGTTTTCAAGGATTAGAAGAGGAAGGATTGAAACTGCTTGCGAAAGCGAGAGAGCTTACAGGTTTACCAATTGTTACAGAAGTGATAACTCCGGCGGATGTTCCGTTGGTTGCGCAGTACAGCGACATTCTTCAAATTGGAGCGCGGAACATGCAAAATTTTGTTCTCCTCAAAGAAGCCGGAAAGTCAATGAAGCCAATTCTCTTGAAGCGAGGACTATCAAGCACGCTCGAAGAACTTTTGATGTCGGCAGAATACATTATGGCGCAAGGGAATAAACAGGTTATACTTTGTGAACGAGGCATTCGCACGTTCGAGGTGTACACGCGGAACACTTGTGATATATCTGCTGTTCCTGCATTAAAGGAATTAAGTCATCTGCCGGTAATCGTCGATCCGAGCCATAGCACTGGCGTGAGGAATCTTGTAACGCCAGTAGCAAAAGCAGCGGTTGCTGTTGGCGCCGACGGATTGATTGTAGAAGTTCATCCAAAGCCTGAAGAAGCATTCTCAGATGGCGCACAATCACTCAACATTCCACAATTTGAGAATTTAATGGAATGGGTACGAAAATTAGCTGCACTTGAAGAACGTACAGTTTAGGAGGAAAAAAATTATGGAAGACCGTGTCTTTGTTTTTGATACAACACTGCGTGATGGCGAGCAGTCGCCCGGCTGTAGTATGAATATAGAAGAGAAACTCCGTCTTGCGCGACAGCTCGAAAATCTTCGCGTTGATGTGATGGAAGCGGGATTCCCGATTTCCTCTGAGGGTGACTTCGAAGCTGTCCGGGAAGTTGCAAAAATTGTTCAGGGATGTACAATTGCAGCTTTAGCGAGAGCTTTGAAAGGCGATGTCGATCGCGCTTGGGAAGCAATTCAATATGCAAAGCATCCTCGCATTCATATATTTCTGGCGACGTCCGATTTGCATTTAAAATATAAACTCAAAAAAACACGTGAACAGGTGCTGCACGATGCAGTAACAGCGGTTCAGTATGCAAAAACACTCTGCGACGAAGTTGAATTTTCCTGTGAAGATGCTTCACGCACCGATATCGATTTTCTCTGTCAGATTGTCGAAGCAACAATAGATGCTGGCGCTACAATCATCAATTTACCAGATACCGTTGGCTATGCGGTTCCAGATGAATACGGAGCGATGTTTAAAACGGTGAGAGAACGCGTACCGAATATTCAGAAGGCAATGCTAAGCGCTCACTGCCATAATGATCTAGGACTTGCAGTTGCTAATTCACTTGCTGCTCTTCTCAATGGAGCGCGACAGGTAGAATGTACTATCAACGGTATAGGAGAGCGCGCAGGGAATGCGGCTCTGGAAGAAATTGTTATGGCAATCAAAACCCGACGAGAACGATTGAGACTTTATACCAATGTGAACACAGAAGAAATAATGAAAACGAGCAAGTTGCTTTGCAGTTTGACTGGAATGACGGTACAGAGGAACAAAGCTATTGTTGGTTTGAACGCTTTTGCCCATGAAGCTGGAATTCATCAAGATGGAATTCTCAAGAGCCCAATTACGTATGAAATTATGACGCCGCAATCTGTAGGCATTAAAGAAACAACGCTCATTCTTGGAAAACACTCTGGTAGGCATGCTTTGAAGCAACGATATACCGAACTTGGTTATCAATTAAGCGATGAAGAGTTAGAGCGAGCATATAAATTGTTCTGTTCTATTGCGGACAAGAAGAAAGAAATTTTTGATGAAGATCTCGAAGCAATCCTTGAAACCGGTGTCTCTTCAACGGAAGAGATTTATCAGTTAGTGAATTTGCAAATTACAAGTGGAACGAATATTCGCCCAACGGCGACCATTGAATTGAAACACGGCGATGAAGTATTGGTTGACTCAGCGACCGGCGATGGACCTGTAGATGCTGCCTACAAAGCCATCGAACGTATTACAGGAGTTATGGGAGAATTGAAGGAATATTCTATCAAAGCAGTTCATTCTGGACACGATGCAATTGGCGAAGTATTTGTGCGCGTTGAGTTCGATGGAATTCCTTACAATGGTAGAGCGGCGAGTACTGACATTGTCATGGGAAGTGTCAACGCATACCTTGAGGCGTTGAACAGAGCGCTCGCTACACGGAAGCGTCGCGAGCGCCAAAAAGGTTAGCAGCGCATCGCAGAACAGAGTTATAATTTAGTAGTATCATTAATAATATAGGAAAGACTATGGAACAACCTCTTACCCTTTTTGAGAAAGTATGGAATAATCATATTGTATTACAAGAAACCGATTCACCAGCAATTTTATATATCGATCTTCATCTTGTCCATGAAGTAACAAGTCCACAAGCATTCGATGGCTTGCGTCGTCGCGGTCTTAAAGTGCGTCGTCCTGATAGAACGGTCGGCACAATGGATCATAGTATTCCGACTCTTCCGCCATCCGTTCCTATATCGGATGAATTAGCGGCAAAACAGATGAGGCAGATGGAAATCAATGCGCAGGAATTTGGATTTCGATTGTATGGAAAAGATCATCCACAACGTGGAATTGTTCATGTTATCGGACCCGAGCTTGGATTGTCGCAACCTGGAATGACGATTGTCTGCGGCGACAGTCATACGGCAACTCACGGCGCATTTGGAGCGCTGGCGTTTGGAATTGGAACAAGTGAAGTTGAACATGTGCTTGCTACGCAATGTCTCCTTCAACGTAAACCGAAGACGATGGAAGTACGCATCGAGGGAACTCGCTCACTTGGCGTTACAGCAAAAGATATCATTCTTGCGCTTCTTGCAAAAATAGGAGTCGGCGGCGGAACTGGACATGTTATAGAATATACCGGTTCTGTTGTTCGCGCTCTTTCTATGGAAGAACGAATGACGATTTGTAATATGTCTATCGAAGGCGGCGCTCGCGCTGGAATGATGGCGCCCGATGATACAACATTTCAATATTTAGCAAATAAAGAATTTGCTCCTAAAGGAAAAGAATGGGATAAAGCCGTTGCTTACTGGCGCACGTTACCAACCGATAGCGGCGCACAGTACGATCGTACCATAACGCTCGATATTTCGTCCCTTGAACCGATGATCACCTTCGGAACAAATCCAGGGATGGGAATTCCAATTACGGCGACGATACCTGATCCAGCGAAGATTCAAGATAACGGCGAGCGGCAATCGTTTGAGAAGTCATTGCTGTATATGGGATTTCAACCGGGCGAGCGATTATTAGGGAAGAAGATTGATGTTGTATTTATCGGAAGTTGTACAAACTCGCGCATTTCCGATCTTCGAGAAGCGGCGAAAATATTCAAAGGCAGAAAAGTTGCACCTGGAGTTCGAGTATTGGTAGTGCCGGGTTCGCAGACAATAAAACGTCAGGCGGAAGAAGAAGGCTTAGCGGATATTTTCAAGTCTGCAGGAGCCGAATGGCGGGAATCGGGTTGCTCAATGTGTATTGCGATGAATGGAGATGAAATCAAGGCGGGTCAGTATGCTGTTTCCACAAGTAATAGAAATTTCGAGGGACGACAGGGCAAAGGCGGTCGTACTTTATTGGCATCGCCTCTTGTTGCAGCCGCAGCCGCTGTAACCGGAAAAATTACTGATGTAAGAACACTTTTATCTAATTAAAATAGTGTATGAACAAGTACGCATGGAACGCAGTCGAGTACTCGAATAATTCTGCCGCTCAGTTTTCGTGGGCGCAAGAACTTCTGAAGAAATTGCATCTTCACGGCGGAGAATCTGTACTCGATATCGGCAGCGGCGATGGAAAAGTTACTGCGCTTATCGCCGAACAAGTGCCCCGCGGATTTGTGCTTGGGATCGATAGTTCTTACGAGATGGTAAAGCTTGCTCAAACAAAGTTTCCAAACTCGCTTGTGCGAAACCTTCACTTCGAACAGCACGATATTCGTTCTTTCTCAATGAAGGAAAAATTCGATGTTGCGTTTTCGAATGCAACGCTTCATTGGATTATCGATCAACAACCGGTGCTCACAAATATTCATCGTGCGCTCCGTCCAAACGGTAGAATGCTTGTTCAGATGGGAGGCTCGGGAAATGCCGCACTCGTAGTTGAAGCTCTGGATAACGTTTGTGCCATGAGTCGATGGAATTTGTTCTTTAAAGATTTTTTGTTTCCGTATGGATTCTATTTACCGGAGCAGTATCGCACCTGGCTGCACGAGGCTGGATTTATAGACATTCGGGTTGAGTTAATTCCAAAACGAATGGTTTTTCGGGATGAAACAGGATTCAAAGGCTGGTTTCGTTCAACGTGGCTTCCCTATTTGGAAAGAATTCCTGCTGAACAGAAAGAAGAATTTATTGAAGATGTAACGAATGAATACATAAAACTCTCCCCACCTACGGATAATGGTATTGAAGTAGGAATGGTAAGGTTAGAAGTAGAAGCGTTAAAACGATAATGAAAGGATCAATTGAATGGCAACATTTACCACTGTAAAATCAAAAGTGATTCCACTCCTTGTAGACAATATTGATACAGACCAGATTATTCCAGCGCGGTTTCTTAAGGTTACCGATAAACAAGGATTAGGCGATAAATTGTTTTGCGACTGGCGCTACAGTGCCGATGGAAGCCCTCGGGAAGATTTTATTCTCAATAACCCTCAATACCGAAGCGCTCAAATTTTACTTGCAGGCGATAACTTTGGCTGTGGATCGTCTCGTGAACACGCGCCGTGGGCATTAACAGCGTTTGGAATTCGTGCGGTCATCAGCACAACTATTGCAGATATCTTTCGGAATAATTCGATTAAAAATGGATTACTTCCTGTTGTGCTTCAACAAAAGGATTACAATAAGTTGAAAGAAGAAATACTGGAAAATCCTGACGCTGAAGTAACGATTCAACTCCAGGAGCAGGAGGTACTATTTCCATCCGGTTATAGAGCCTCTTTTCCGATTGATTCATTTTCGAAATTCTGCCTGTTGAATGGCGTTGATGAACTGGAATATCTCCGGCGATTCGAAAAAGAAGTTATTGCATACGAACAGGCTCACGGAAAATAACTTTATTGAATAAGGAGAACCTGAATATGGGAAAGGAAAAAACCGTCAAGCGAAAGAAGAATGAGGACTCGTATGTACTTGCAGTGATTGGCGCTGGCAATATGGGATCGGCGCTCATTAGAGGAATTACGAAAACTCAACTCCTTTCCCCAAAAAATATTATTGCCTGCGATGTCAATGAAAAAGCGCTTTTACCGCTCAAGAACGGCCTTAAAATCCAGATAACAAAAGATCCAGTGAAAGCAGTAAAATCGGCAGATGTTGTATTGCTTGCTGTTAAGCCTGTAATTGTGCCATCGCTTCTCCAATCAATTCATTCGTCGTTGCGAGAGAGTCAGCTTCTTCTCTCGATAGTTGCGGGTTTAAAGATTCATTCGCTTGAATCGCTCTGTGGTCGAGCAATGCCAATTGTACGTGTTATGCCAAACATTGCTGCGACTGTTGGAATGAGCGCAACCGCCATTGCTGTAAATGGAAAAGTTACACATCAACAACAAAAAATTGCCACAAAAATTTTCGAATCGGTTGGAACAGTGGTTTCAGTCGGAGAAGAACAATTAGATGCTGTAACAGGTTTGAGCGGAAGCGGTCCCGCATATATTTTTCTTCTCATCGAAGCTCTTATTGATGGCGGGGTAAAAATGGGATTACCGAGGACTATAGCATCGCCGCTTGCGATTCAAACAGCGCTTGGCGCAGCCACAATGGTAAAGGAAACTCAACTCCATCCAGCGATATTACGCGATCTGGTAACAACGCCAGGGGGTACGACAATTCAAGGAATCCATGTCCTTGAAACAAAAGGATTCCGTTCTACGTTGATGGAAGCCGTTGCTGCCGCAACGCGTCGTTCTCAGGAATTGAGCGAACCTTCAAAGAAACAGTAAATGAGAACATAAATTATTATTTTAAGTAATGAACGCATTATTCTAATTCATAAAAATTGAAAGAGGTAGTCAAACGTGAAAGCGCATATCGTTGTTCTTGCCGGAGATGGAATTGGACCAGAAGTTACGAACGCAGCTATTAAAGTATTAGAGCGCATTGCTCGGAACTTCAATCACCAATTTTCATTTGAGTCGCAACTCATTGGCGGATGTGCAATTGATAAATGTGGAACTGCGCTTCCACCTGAAACACTCGAAGCATGTAAAAAATCCGATGCTGTGCTTCTTGGCGCCGTTGGCGGTCCAAAGTGGGATAATCCTCTCGCTAAAGTAAGACCTGAGCAAGGATTGCTGGCGATACGGAAGGGTATGGGACTTTTTGCTAACCTTCGCCCTGTAAAAATGTATCCAGCTCTGATTTCTGCCTCGCCGTTGAAACCGGAATTGCTTGCTGATGTTGATATGATTGTTGTTCGTGAACTCACTGGCGGACTTTACTTTGGCGAACCAAAGGAAAGAAGAGAAAAAGATGGACATCTCCATGCTGTCGATACAATGGATTATGCAGATTATGAAATTGAGAGAATTGTTGACCTTGCTTTTCGACTTGCAGCGCAACGAAAGAAGAAAGTTACATCAGTTGATAAAGCAAATGTTCTGGAAAGTTCGCGTCTCTGGAGACAAATTGCAATCGATGTCGGAAAAAGATATCCTGATATTACACTCGAGCATATGCTGGTTGATACAGCAGCGATGCGGTTGGTAACATCTCCTCGTTCGTTCGATGTCATGGTTACAGAAAATACCTTTGGCGATATTCTGACCGATGAAGCATCGGTGCTTGCGGGCTCAATGGGAATGTTACCGTCGGCTTCGCTTGGAACAAGCGGACCAGGCCTCTACGAACCAATCCATGGCTCTGCTCCTGATATTGCAGGGAAAGGGATTGCAAATCCATTAGGGACAATTTTAAGTTCAGCGCTCTTACTTCGGTATTCACTCAAACTCGAAACCGAAGCGAAAGCAATCGAGTTAGCTGTTGAGCGGGCAATTGCAGACGGCTATCGAACAAAAGATCTTGGCGGCTCGTTATCAACAGAAGCGATGAGAGACGAAATTCTTTCTCGACTGTAAATGTATCTATGAAAAATGTAATTACCATACCGATAATTCAAATTGGCGTTGGAAATGTAGGCAGAGCGGTCTTGCGCCAAATTCTTGAGGTGCGCCAATCTTTTGCTGAACAAAGCGGATGCTATCTCCAGCCTGTTTGTATTGCAGATAGCAGCGGTGTGATTTTTAATTCGGATGGAATTTCAGAAGATACAATTCATTCGGTGATGCGTGCGCGTGCCAGAGGAGAGCGCATTATTTCGCTTCCTGGAGCGCGTCAAACAAAATCGCTTAATGAAATTATTATTCCCGGTTCTGTGATTGTTGATGTAACTGCATCGGGAGAAATGTTAAAACTTTTACGGGCGGCGTATGAGCAAGGTTGTAGAATTGTGTTAGCAAATAAAAAACCGGTTGCAGCGCCGTGGAGTGAAGCCTACTGGCTTTTTGAGAACAGCGATGTGCGATATGAAGCAACAGTTGGAGCGGGGTTGCCAATTATTTTGACACTTCGTCAATTACGTGAAACTGGAGATCGAATACTCGCTGTTGAAGGTTGTATGAGTGGAACGCTTGGTTTTATCTGCGCTGAATTAGAACGGGGCGTTCCATACTCGGAAGCAATTCGTGATGCAAAATCGCTTGGATATACAGAACCGGATCCCCGCGACGACTTAAGTGGACAAGATGTTGCTCGGAAGGCGCTAATTTTAGCTCGCACTGCAGGGTGGCCCCTTGAACCAGATGCTATCGAAGTTGAATCGCTATTTCCCAATTCGCTTGCGTCATTAGATGTTGACGATTTTATGGATGCAATTCCACGACTTGATAGCGTCTATGGTTCTGAAAATCAAGAGGCGCAAGCTAAAGGGAATGTGTTGCGGTATATTGCTCGCGTGAATCCAACTGGTGGCAAAGTCGGTCTTGTTGCGGTTCCACGTGATTCGGCGTGGGGAGCTCTCCGCGGTTCAGCGAATTACATTGCCTTTACAACCTCGCGCTATGATGCAATTCCGCTGGCGATATCGGGACCCGGCGCTGGCGCTGAAGTAACTGCCGCTGGCGTGCTTGGTGATATTTTAGGTTTACAAAATTATTATGAACAAAAGGAGAAGAATGAACATCCTGACCATGAAGTTCGGCGGGACCTCGGTGGGTTCTATCGAAGCAATTGATCAAGCAACTTCGATTATTGTGGAAGCATCGCAACAATGGGATGCTGTTGCTGTTATTGTATCTGCAATGAGCGGCGTTACTGATTCGCTGATACAAGGGGCAGAGACAGCCGCCTCTGGAGACGATCATACGTACAAACAAATTGCAGAATCACTTATTCAGAAACATAATGAGGTGATAGAAGCTCTTACGCTTTCCGGGGAACAAAAGGCATTGAAAGCGCTTGTGAAAAACTTTATGGATGAATTTTCGGAACTCTGTCATGGCATTATGCTGCTGGAAGAAGTTACCCCGCGCGCTTTAGATACGATTGTATCCTTTGGTGAGAGAATGAATGCACCGATTATTTCGGCTGTTCTCAGAAAAAAAGGTATCCGAAGCAAAGCGGTTCCGGCGCTTGAGCTTATCGTAACCGATTCTACGTATCAAAATGCAGTTCCGCAAATGGAAGAGACACGAACAAAAACTCGCGCTGTACTGCTTCCTTTACTCGAAGAAAAAATTGTTCCTGTTATTACTGGATTTATCGGTGCAACGCCGAAAGGTAATGTTACAACGCTTGGACGTGGTGGAAGCGATTACAGCGCAGCAATCATTGGAACTTGCTTAGATTCGACCGAAGTCTGGATATGGACGGATGTCGATGGCGTAATGACGACGGATCCACGCATTGTGAAAGATGCTCGAGTAATTCCAGTACTGTCAGCAAGCGAGATCAGTGAGCTGGCGTACTTTGGCGCAAAAGTACTCCATCCGCGAACAATCTGGCCAGTGATAGAACGAAATATACCGCTCTGGGTCAAAAATACATTCAATCCAAAATTTCCAGGGACAAAAATCGTCAAAGGATCGGACTCAACAAATGGTGGAGTAAAAGCTGTTACTGTTATCCGAAATCTTAGTCTTGTAACAGTCGAAGGTCATGGAATGATGGGGGTCCCTGGTATTGCAGCTCGGACTTTCTCCGCCGTTGCTCGCCAAAAAGCAAACGTGCTGATGATTTCCCAGGCTTCTTCCGAGCAGTCAATTTGTTTTATCGTTCCAACGCAGACGGTTCCAAATGTTGTAAAAGCATTAGAAGAAGAATTTGCAATAGAATTGCGGCGTGGCGATATCAATCGTGTGTGGAATCTGGATAATGTTGTTATTGTTACCGTTGTTGGGACAGGACTTCGGAGAACGCCAGGACTTGCGGCTAAAATTTTTGGGGCTCTTGGCGATGCGCAAATCAATATCATCGCAATTGCGCAAGGTTCATCGGAGTACAGCATTTCCGTTGTCATTTCTTCAAAGCATGCCGATACAGCAGTTCGAGAAATTCATTCTAAAGTTCTTAGTCAAACACAATAAAGAATCATTCCATGTTTATGTCATTCGATTAAATGGCACATTTCAGGCAATAGTTATTTTTTGCAAGAATATAATTAAGGGAAAACAAATTGTATGAAACGAAAGTATGTTATTATAGTTCCAGATGGCGCAGCGGATCATCCTATTCCACAATTGGGTGGAAAAACGATTTTTGAAGCTGCACGAATTCCGAATCTCGACTCGATAGCGCGCGATGGAATACAAGGATTGTGTTATACCGTTCCACCTGATTTGCAGCCAGGAAGCGATGTTGCGATGATGGCGGTATTGGGTTACAATGCACGCGAATATTACACGGGTCGCGCTCCGATTGAAGCAGTTGCTCAAAACATTCCTCTTTCTGAAACGGATTGGGTATTCCGTTGCAATCTTGTTACCATTGAAAATGGTAAAATGATAGACCATAGCTCCGGGAATTTAACGTCGGAAGAAGGCAAAGAGTTGATCGAAGAGATGAATCGATGTTGTTCAAATGATAACGTACGATTTTATCCTGGAGTAGGATATCGCCATTTGATGGTGGTGCATGGAATGGATTTTACCGGTCTGACAACTTTTCCTCCTCACGATAACATTGGAAAATCTGTGGAGTCAATTGTCCCGGAAGGAACAAATGCAGAATTCCTTCGCTCTCTGATCAAACGAAGTCAGGAAATTCTTCCTCAGCATAAGGTGAATATTGCTCGTCGAACAAATGAACAACGACAGGCAAACTCAGTATGGTTTTGGGGTGAAGGGAAAAAAGCCAGAATGGAGCTTTTTGAAAAGAAGTATGGATTGAAGGGAGCGGCAATTACCGCTGTCGATTTAGTGCGGGGACTTGCGCGACTTATTGGATTCGAAGTACTCAACGTTGAAGGTGCAACCGGATATGTTAATACGAATTTTGCCGGAAAAGGGAAAACCGCAATTGAAGCGCTCGATAAATATGATATTGTTTTAGTCCATATCGAAGCAACCGATGAAGCCGGACATGCCGGCGATGCAGAAACAAAAGTAAGAGCGCTCGAACTTGTTGATGAACATATTATTGGTCCAGTAATGGAACATTTGAAAAAATATCCTGCATGGCGAATCCTCGTCATGCCCGATCATCCAACGCCAGTTGCAACGAAAAGTCACGTTGCGGATGCTGTTCCATTTGCAATTGCTGGCGATGGTATCCAGCCGCAGAAGGGATTGCCGTTTAGTGAGTTCAACGCAGCGCAAAGCCGACTTCTCATTCAGCATGGATACGAACTTATGAAACTATTTTTAGGAAATTGAATTCGTTGCGTAGATATACAGTTTCTTAATTCTAAGGAAATAAAAAATGCATAGTTGGTTAGAATGTATTCGGTGTGGTAAGCGATATTCTATTTTTGACATCATCTATCGTTGCGAAGATTGTGGAGGTCTTTTAGATGTTCAGCATGATTTGACGACGCTGAAGCGGAAAAGTCCAGCGTCCTGGAAAAAATTATTTGATGGACGAACTCGTACAAATACATGGCCCTATGGAAGCGGTGTTTGGGGAAAGAAAGAATGGGTTTGTCCTGAAGTTGCAAATGAAAATGTCGTTTCGATGTACGAAGGTCATACCAATTGTTTTTGGGCAGAACGACTTGGAAAAGAAATTGGAGTTCCGGATCTGTGGGTGAAATTGTCCGGCAATAGTCATACAGGCTCATTCAAAGATTTAGGAATGACCGTTTTAATTTCTGTTGTTAAGCAGATGATTGCCGATGGGAAGAATATTCGCGCTGTTGCGTGCGCTTCGACCGGCGATACATCGGCGGCGCTATCCGCTTATGGCGCTGCGGCAGGTATTCCAACAATTGTCTTTCTACCGAAAGGGAAAGTTTCCACTGCGCAATTGGTGCAGCCAATTTCCAATGGCGCAACAGTACTATCGCTTGAAACAGATTTTGATGGATGTATGAAGATCGTTCAAGAGATTACGAAAGACCAAACAATTTATCTTGCAAACTCGATGAATTCTTTGCGAATGGAGGGGCAGAAGACTGTTGGGATTGAGATTGTCGAGCAGTTCGATTGGGAAGTTCCAGATTGGATGATCATACCGGCGGGAAATCTTGGAAACGTTAGCGCATTGGGGAAAGGATTGCTCATGATGCGTGAACTTGGATTGATTTCAAAACTTCCAAGAATTGCGTGTGCGCAAGCTGCAAATGCAAATCCATTATACCTGAGTTTCAAAACGAATTTTAGAAAATATCGCGCTGTTCAAGCAAAAAAGACGCTTGCTTCTGCAATTCAAATTGGCGCGCCAGTAAGTTACGAGCGTGCGGTAAAAGTTCTGAAGGAATTCGATGGCATTGTGGAACAGGCAAGTGAAAATGAACTTGCCAATTCAGCGGCAAAAGCTGATAGAGCAGGACTCTTTACGTGTCCTCAAACAGGTGTTGCGCTTGCAGTAATGGAAAAGTTAATTCGCCGAGGAGTTATAAAAAAGAACCAGCGAGTTGTTGTGATTTCGACTGCGCACGGATTAAAATTTTCCCAGTTCAAAGTTGATTACCATGAACAAACGCTTCAGGGAGTTCGGTCGAAGTATCCAAATCCCCCAATTGTTCTTCCTGCAACGGTTGATGCAGTGCAAAAAGCAATTGACAAAGCAGTTGCCAAAGTAAAGAAGAAGTTGTAGAACAAAAACTTGGGAAGAGAAGGTTAAGCGGGGAAGCGCTAAATTTTGAAGCGAATGTAAATCAAAGGATAAAAAAAGTTTATTTATTTCCCTCATTTCTATATTGGATTTGAGGGACTTAGCCAAATTATAATTCTATGTGAACTTGTTTATTGCGTGTTGGTGAAATTAGCAACAAGGAATTTGTCATTGTTGCAATACCATCCGGACGGATTATAAAAAGTAATTTCTGAAGCAACCAGTTTACGACCTAAGTTAGATCGGTACCATTCTTAAAGAGAAAATGTAATTATTTCTTTGGGGCTTTTTGTGATTTGCTGGCGGGCGGATTCCATCCATTTCGCTCCCATTTTATTAGTTCGACAGAAATTGAACCAAGCATAACGTTCAAAGTTGCTTTAATTGGAATATGGGCTGAGTCATTGCTAAACCATCCCATAAATGGTCCACTCAATCCAAAGATACCCTGGAAGTAAGCGTATCCATCGAACTCAAGAACATCAACAGGATAATCAACTGCTCCGATTTTTACATAGGTTCGCTTCCGATAGAAATTGAGAGAAGTTGTGCCTTCTTTATAGTTGACGATGGTTGGCACGGAAAATTTTTTGCCGCTGTTGACATGAGCTCTGGCAAAATAAAGAATCGAAAGTCCATCAGAGCCTTTTTTTGATAAAGCAATAGAATCAATCGATTTAATTTTGATGGGCTCGCCAAGCGCAGTATCTGCAATGCCTTGTTTGATAATAAGGAGTGAATTCTCGCGATCAAAAATATAGTGCGTATAATCCCATTTGTCATGTAGTTGATCCCATGCTTTCGATGATCGTGAATAACCTTCTGAATCCATTTCTGTAAGGAAAACAGTATGTAAATTTACAAAAGGAATTCCCGAGTACGAATCGATATATCCAATAGCCGTATAGAGCTTTTCATTATTTAATTCGGTTTCCTGAATTACTTTGAAACGAATCGTTCCTAGTTTCAATAACCACCAACTAACTTCATAGGTTAGTTCTTCACCTGTTAATAGAAATGTTGCCGTAGATGACGGTGAAGAAAAACTTTGCGGGCTTTGGCATTGAACAACAGAATTTACCATTAAAACCAGAAACGCTACAAATAGATTTACTCTTTTACGAAATATCATACTTTTTCTCTCTTTCTTCTTACCACATCATAGAAAGAAACTAACCAAATAGCAAAGCCAATCCAGTAAAGCCACCATGGATATTGTGCAGGCGCTGTTCGATTCATCACAGATTTGGTATTATAGAGAAACGAACCTACAATAACGATCGCTCCGAGAACGAAGCCAAGAATATTCCATAAGTTAAACCGAATTGAAAAATCTTGTGATTCACGCTGAAGAATGTAAATACTGCCGCCTATAAAAAATAATGAAACGATTACTGGAGCGGCAACAGGTCCAAGCCATGGTAATGGTATAAGGAATAAAAGGTCCCAGTCAAAGAGCGATAATGGCCATGCAATTGTAATTTTTAAAAAGATGTAATAAAAAATATCCCAGACGCCAAATTCATAGAAAAAGAACATGATACGATTGTGGAGGTTATCGCCAGCACACCATGCAACTGTTGCCAGCATAAGAATAGTTGCAAATTCTCGAACGAGTTCAACTCGAAGTAAGTCTGGCTGAATTTCTTGAAGCGGGAAAAAGAAGCCAGTTGGATAAAGCAGTAGCCGCAAGTAAACAACGACTGCTGATTCAACAAACGCCATTCCAATTGCGAAAAGCGCAAGGACAGCAAGGGTTGTTTTCCACTTGTTTCGTAAGGCTGTTTCCATAGCTATTGTTCTGATGGAATTTTACATTTATTGGTTAAGTAATATGAAGAAAATTTTTGTTCTTTGTCAAGTATATCAGACTCTCTAAATAATAATAATGTTCATTTGTTTATGATTTATCTTTGGCGTTGGGGCATGTTTTATATCACAAACTTTGCAGTATATTTACTTGCATTTCAACAAGAGACTTTCTAACTTTCAAACGCGTGTTAATAAATTTCCATAAAAAAATTAATTACGGAGGTCATTATGAAAAGATTTGCTATGGTTTTATTTGCCATTTGTCTTGGCTATGCTTCTGTACTATCCCAAACGACTGGCGATTATCGCTCTGCAGTAAATGGAGGAAGTTGGGGTACTGCAGGTACATGGGAAAAATTCGATGGCGCTAACTGGGTTGCTGCAACCGCTGCACCTGGCGCAACTAATAATGTAACCATCAGAAATGGTTATAATGTTATTCTGGATGCATCCGGAAAGAACTGCAAGAACCTGATTATTGAAACGGGAGCAACTTTTACTTCGGGACAGCCTACTGGAACAGTACGATATGTACGTATCAACGGTGATTCTGCAATTATCAATGGTACTTTCGGCGACCCAGTCAATGGAGATGGTATATCTTTAGAAAATGCTAGAGCTGATCAAGGGACCGTCGTTATTACTGGCTCCGGAACGTTTGCTCCAAACCGGGTAAGAGTAAATAGTAATGTATCTAACACCACGACTGTTTTTGATATTGATACAAAATTTATGTATACGGGAAGCTCTGGTACAGGCGGAGTTGCGATTTATCCTCAAACGGATAATAATACGTTTATCTTTAATGCCGGGAAAACAATTACATTTGTAGATTATGGTAACATGTGCGTTGGAAGTAGCATATCAAGCGCTTCTGGACAAAGTGTTACCTTCATTGTTAACGGTACTATCGACCTTTCACAACCCAATAGTTCTTTAACGCTCCTTTCGTCTGCCGGCGATACTGCAAAACTTGTTGTAGGTTCTACAGGTTCAATTATTATTGGAGATCGGCTGTTAACTACAACAATATCGCAAGGCACAAGCATTATACTCAATGATGGTTCAATTGAGGTCAAAGGGAGCGCTGATTTTTCTAACCCATTAAACAGCATTCAAGGGGCCGGCAATTTTAAACTCGATGATAATGCAACTTTTCTTTGTGGACATCCTGAAGGGCTCAACGGAAGTTTAAAAAATACAGGAACAATTGATCTGAGTACTAAAGCTAATTACACATTTAAGGCTGATAGTCTTCCTCAAGTAACCGGAGCGTTGTTGCCGGAGGAGGTTGGAAAGTTGACGATTATCGATTCTTTATCGCTAAATTTATCACAATCGGTTGTTGTTGATTCTGGATTAATCTTTAATAAAGGTAAAGTTTTGACGGGTGATTACTTTTTGACATTAGGGCCAACCGCTACGGTTACTGGCGCTGGCGCGGGAAAATTTGTCGAAGGTAATGTTCTTGCAACACTTTCCGCTCTCTCGAGCGTTGCAACATGGCCAATCGGTATCGATAGTACTTATTTACCAGCGCAATTATATTATAGTAATGTAATCCAAGAAGGGAAGTTAGGGGTAGCTATCAGACAAAAAAATGCGACCCCGTTGCCGCTATCAATAAATCCGGAAGTATTTGTTGCAAATACATACGGGTCTGTTTTACTCATTGATCCAATTGATATTCATCCTGATTCTTTGATGGTTACATTTAATTTTTCGGAGTTGCCGCCTACTTTTACTGCAGACTCGTTGCAGGTAATTTGTGTCGACGAGGAAAATCCTCTTTGGAATAAACTAACAATCAATCGAATTGATTCGGCAAATGGCATAATGGTCGTAAGTGGTAGAATATCTCCCTCTCAGTTCGTACTGGTTGGCCCGAGTGGGGTTTTAGCTTTTGATATTCCGAACTATGATGATTATACCGGTACAAATTTTGGCAATGTTGCAATTGGAACATCGAGTGAAAGAATATTTTCGATTACGAATACCGGGAATATTCCCGCACAAATCGACTCAATTACAAATAATTCTTCGGAGTTTGTTTTAACACTCCCAACAATGCCTGCTGTGATAAATCCAGCTGAAACTCTTCATGTCCCGATCACATTTACTCCGGCTTCTCTTGGTAGATATGAAGCAACAATAAAAGTGTATTCCACCAATACTATTTCCTTGGTTGATAGCGGTACAATCAGTGGTATTGGCGACTTTGGCTCAATTAGTAAAATTAGGGACGCAAGGGCATTACCGAATGGTACCGTAGTTACTGTTCAAGGCGTTGCGACGCGTGTCAAAGGCGCTTATACATTTATTCAGGATACAACCGGTGGTATAAATGTCTATGGTAGGAGCGGCGCTTTTGCGGACTCGGTTACAAGCGGTTATGTACAGATGGGAGCTGTGATCAAAGTAATGGGCAAACTCTCTGAGTATAATGGGTTGAAAGAAATAAATATTACAGATCTTAAAGGATGGCAGAAAGAAGGAATGACGGAATTGCCCACTCCAATTGCAACGAGTTTGGCTGAGATTGCGAGTATTGGCGAGCAATATGAATCTATGCTTATTACCGTTCCAAATATTACTATCTCGACGACAGATCAAACATTTATAGCGAAGAAAAACTACGATATTTCTGACCCTACCGATCAATCGCATGCTGTTGTATTGCGAATTGGCGATGCCCGTGATACCGATGTTGCCGGTACATCGGTGCCAACAACATTGTTTACATTTACAGGCGTCTTAGGTCAGTATTCATCCACTACGGGTGGATATCAATTACTGCCAATTTTAACGACAGATATACAAATTCAAGTTGATGTCGAGAAGGAAGATGCCACTGTGCCCCAAACATTCGTTGCATATCCTGCATATCCAAATCCATTCAATCCAACAACGACAATAAAGGTTGGATTACCAGCACGGAGCGAACTTAAAATTAAAGTTTACTCAATCCTTGGTCAGGAAATAGCAACATTGTATAATGGGATTCAGAAGGAAGGGTACCATACGCTTGCGTGGGATGCATCGAAACTGGCGAGTGGAATTTACTTTGTGAAAATATCTGCACAACAGCTCGATGGAAATCGTCAACAATTCAATAATATTATGAAAGTAGTGTTGATGAAGTAAGTCAAGCTTAGAGTTTGTTTGGAAACGGGCGACTTCGTGAAAAACGGAGCGCCCGTTTTTTATTTTACATCCTTACTAATGGCAGTAGCTATCAATGAGAGGTTGAGCTTCGGTAAAACCGAGTGCCAGTGCATTCTTAAAATCATCGCACGACTGTTCTCTTTTTCCTAATTGATAGAAAACAATGCCACGATTTGCGTATGCTTTTCCCCATGTTGGTTTCAACTGAATTGCAGTATTGAAATCTGAAAGAGCTTGCTCATACTGTTGATTTCGAAGGAACGCGATTCCTCGTTCATGGTAGTATGTCTTGTCTTTTGGATCGAGATTGATGGCGGATGTAAATGAATCAATGGCCTTATCGAATTCCCGTGTGCGTAAATAGATTGTTCCAAGTTGTTGGTAGTATTGAGGTACTTTTGGGTCGAGTTCAATTGCCGAAAGATAATCTTTTATAGCCGCTGTTGTGTCGCCAAGTTTCCAGTATGCAAATCCGCGCTCGATATACACTTCTGAAATGTGGTTATTGTGTTGCAGTGAACGATTCAACAAATCAATTGTTGTAAGATAATTTTTCAATGCTAACTGTAAATCTCCTTCCAATTTATAAGCGAAGGCGAGCATATTATTTCTGCTGTACTCTGTCGGACTTTTGACGCTTGCATCGGTGAATAATGTTAGTGTATCTTTCCATACTTTGGTTCGTTGATGAGTTTCAACGCCGAAGAGAATGGTTATGAAAATGAGAAGGATTAAGATGATACGTCGAAGGTTCTTGTTCTTTTGCATCAAAGTATCGAGTGCAGTTCCAACAAAGAATGAAATTCCGAGGTAGGGAAGATAAGTGTACCGCTCTGCTACGACAGCATATCCCAATGGAAAAATTTGAAGTACAAGAATGATTGTAGTAATGAAAAAGAATAATCCAAATTGATATTCACGAGAGCATCGCCATCGCTTCCAGAGGAAAGCAATTACGATGATAACAAAAAGAGGCGAGAGGTAATATTCTGTTGGAAGCAGGTTACCGAGTTTTGTAGGAAATGGATGAATTGCCGAAAGCGATGTTGGGAAGAAATATTTGATGCAATAGTAACTGAACGCATAACAAGTCAAGAATGGTCTATCGAACAATGTAAAATCCTGATGAAAATGGGGATGATTCCCTGCATGCTGTGAGAGGAGCGAAATGATGCCAAAGAGAAGCGACAGCGCTAAGTAAGGAATTTTTTCTAAAATATCTTTTGACCATTTTCGATGTTGGTACCAGTCAATGAGGAATAATACAATTGGCAACATCACTGCAGCAGATTTTGAAAGCAGCGAACACAGGAAAGCTCCTATCGACAACCAGAGCCAGGTTTTCTTTTGTGTTGAATGATACTGAAGATACCATAACAAGGAAAGGAGGAAGAAGAAAGCATAAAGCACATCTTTTCTCTCTGTAATCCATGCAACCGATTCGACGTGCATGGGATGAATTCCAAGGATCAATGCAGAAAATAGAGCAACAAACGGTCGAGGTTGTATTTTTCTGACCACAAAGTAGACAAGCAAAATATTTATAAGATGAAAAATGTAGTTTGTCAGGTGGAAATAGAATGGATTTAGTCCAGTAAAGTGATAATTGAGTGCAAACGAAAGCGTTGTCAACGGATGGTACATTCCCACGTAGTAGGAACGAAACATTTTCAGAATATTTTGAGGCGAGAGGGATTTTATATCTTCATTTAGAATTATATGATGCGGATCATCCCAAGCAGTATAGCCGTTGAAGAGCGATGGGAAGTACGCTGTTGCTGATATTACTACGATAAGGACTAATAAAAATTTTTGATGATGTTCTATCCATTGAAGCATTAGCGCTTACCTTTACAGTATTGTTCGAGTAGCGGTTGAGCCTGATGAAATCCGAGTTCATAGGCTTTTTGAAAATCTGCACATGCTTCAGTATTACGATTGAGATTGATAAACACAATTCCACGATTTGCGTACGCTTGACTATAGAGAGAATCGAGAGAAAGAGCTTGAGTAAAATCCGCAAGGGCATTGTCGTACATCTTCAGGCGAAGGTTTGCAAGTCCTCGCAACTCAAAAATCTCAGCGGTGCAAATATCTTTTGGAGCAATCTCGATAAGATTAGAAAGGTCTCGTCGAGCTTCATCGTATCGTTTTAATTTCATCAGTAATCTCCCACGTTGTTCATAACCTCCATAGTATGTGGAATCATACTGAATTGCCTTTGTAAAATCGCTGAGAGCTCCCAAAGTATCTGCATTATTGAGTTTTTTTATTCCTTCTGATAAATAACCAAGGCAAAGCATGTTTCCTGTCGTTTCATTCAATCCGGTTTTTTTGATAGCATCGTCGAAGAGAGAGATAGTATTATTCCAGACTTTTACACGACTGTACGTGATAGAAGAAAAAAGGATTGTAATGATAAGGAGAATTGGAACAAGAGTTTTTTTTGTCCATTGGAGATGAGATGCGATTGTGATTGCCCCTTGAGCAACTGCTATCGAAAGTCCAATGTAAGCAATGTAAGTGTATCGTTCAGCAACGACGGCTGAGCCGACGGGGAAAAGATGGAGATAAAGCACAATGTGTAAGAAGAAGAATCCAAGAGCAAACTTCATCATTCGTTGGTCTTTCCAGCGGATAAATAGTAAAGCAATCAAGCCAATGACTACCAAAGGAGCAACATAGTAATTCCACGGTAACCATCCATTTACTTTCGTTGGAAAAGGATGGAAGACACAAAGTCCAACTGGAGCAAAATAATGGAGAGCATAGAAAGCAATAGCATAGAATGCGAGGAAAATTCTATCGATGGCTGTATAGGATTCGAAGAAAGAAGTATTGCCTTGTGGAGTTTGCGTCAAAAGTGAAATGATGCCAAAAGCAAGAGCAAGAAGGAAGAAAGGAATAAATCTCAGTAAGTTGCTTTTTGTCCATGGTCGTTGCTGATACCAGTGGATGAGTAATAGAAGAACAGGGAATGTTACAGCGGCAGACTTCGAGAGTAATGAAAGCGTATACCACAGAAGACTAAACCAGTAAGAACGAGCTTGTTGAGAATCGGCGTAACGCAGGTAAGACAGGAGAGCAAGGAAGTAGAAGAAGGTATAGAGTACGTCTTTACGTTCTGTAACCCATGCAACGGATTCAACGTGCATTGGATGGATGGCAAAGATGAGAGCGGCGAAGAGAGCTGTTGGCGTATGGTTGATGAGCCGACGAACGACAAAGTAAACGAGAACAATGTTAGCAAGATGGAAGAGGAGATTGATGAGGTGGAAGAATCGAGGGTCGACGCCAAAGAGCGCTCGTTCGATTGCAAAGCTCAAGGTAACCAATGGTTGATACATCGAGACGTAAGACTTTGTGAACATCGAACGAATATTTTCCCATCGCAATGAACTAATATCGGGATTTGCCATAACGACCTGCGGATCATCCCACCAGATAAAATCATTGTGGAGAGTTCCATAGTAAAGAACAAAAGCTACAGCAAGGATAGCCACTAGGAAATAGGGCGCTTGTTTTTCCGTTATGTGATAATTCATTTTTTCTTTTGTTTGCAATATTGCTCGATGAGTGGATCAACACCGTCGAAATGAAGCTCTTTTGCTTTAGCAAAATCCTGACAAGCTGCATTTATATCGTTGAGGTGAATCCAATTTATTCCGCGATTTGCATAGGCTCTGGCAAATGTAGAATCTATTGAAATTGCTTTTGAAAAATAAACCAGAGCGCTATCATAACGCTCTGTACGAAGGAAAGCCAATCCTTTATAATCGTAAATAAAAGGCTGGGTCGAATCTCGTTCGATTGCACGTGTAAAGTCTTCAATGGCAAATTGATATTCGTTCAATTTCATTAAGCAAACGCCGCGGTCGTAGAAAATTTCATAAATATCGGGATCGTAGAATGCGGCGCTATCGAGATCGGCTATTGCTTTTTCATAATTCTTTTCGAGCATATATGCTTTTGCACGCGAGTGATATCCCAGCGAAAGCATTCCAGTCGAACAAATGGTAAATCCGGTTTTTTTGATAGCATCGTCGAAGAGAGAGATAGTATTATTCCAGACTTTTACACGACTGTACGTGATAGAAGAAAAAAGGATTGTAATGATAAGGAGAATTGGAACAAGAGTTTTTTTTGTCCATTGGAGATGAGATGCGATTGTGATTGCCCCTTGAGCAACTGCTATCGAAAGTCCAATGTAAGCAATGTAAGTGTATCGTTCAGCAACGACGGCTGAGCCGACGGGGAAAAGATGGAGATAAAGCACAATGTGTAAGAAGAAGAATCCAAGAGCAAACTTCATCATTCGTTGGTCTTTCCAGCGGATAAATAGTAAAGCAATCAAGCCAATGACTACCAAAGGAGCAACATAGTAATTCCACGGTAACCATCCATTTACTTTCGTTGGAAAAGGATGGAAGACACAAAGTCCAACTGGAGCAAAATAATGGAGAGCATAGAAAGCAATAGCATAGAATGCGAGGAAAATTCTATCGATGGCTGTATAGGATTCGAAGAAAGAAGTATTGCCTTGTGGAGTTTGCGTCAAAAGTGAAATGATGCCAAAAGCAAGAGCAAGAAGGAAGAAAGGAATAAATCTCAGTAAGTTGCTTTTTGTCCATGGTCGTTGCTGATACCAGTGGATGAGTAATAGAAGAACAGGGAATGTTACAGCGGCAGACTTCGAGAGTAATGAAAGCGTATACCACAGAAGACTAAACCAGTAAGAACGAGCTTGTTGAGAATCGGCGTAACGCAGGTAAGACAGGAGAGCAAGGAAGTAGAAGAAGGTATAGAGTACGTCTTTACGTTCTGTAACCCATGCAACGGATTCAACGTGCATTGGATGGATGGCAAAGATGAGAGCGGCGAAGAGAGCTGTTGGCGTATGGTTGATGAGCCGACGAACGACAAAGTAAACGAGAACAATGTTAGCAAGATGGAAGAGGAGATTGATGAGGTGGAAGAATCGAGGGTCGACGCCAAAGAGCGCTCGTTCGATTGCAAAGCTCAAGGTAACCAATGGTTGATACATCGAGACGTAAGACTTTGTGAACATCGAACGAATATTTTCCCATCGCAATGAACTAATATCGGGATTATCAATAATCTGGTCGATATCATCCCAATGTACAAAATCATTCTCGATGGTGCGGCTATATGCTAATGCAGCGATTATAACAATCAGGAGGATGATATATGTGTCGCTTTTAATTTTGGTGAGAAAGGAATCCATTTGTCTCCGATTGTTCACTATTATACTTTCGTTGCACACGCTTTTAGTTATAAACTATTCAATTATTATAAAAGTTCAAAAAGATTTATTTAGCTCTTGACAAAATCCATAAATTTTTCCAATATTACTGTTGCGTGAAGGTCATAAAAACTATGGCGCCTGCCACAAAAAAATAAGACGTGTGTAATAATTCACATAACAATAAAATATAATAGGAGGAAGTATGAATAAGTATTTTTTACTCCCTGTTGTGCTTCTGCTCAGTGTGAGCATTGCATTTGGGCAAACAGAATTGATCCGTGCAGGATTTGAAGATGACGAACCTACCGGAGGAATTTCTACTCAAAGTAGTGATGTGTCTACAGACCAAACGTTGTCTACAACTAATGGAGTTTGGCATTACTTCAAAGTATTCAGGACGAGTGCAGGTTCTGCAACAGGTTCTACGATGAAACTGCGAGTGCTTAAAACATCTACATTGGTAGGCGCTAATGCTTATCTTATTACACCGGAGGTTTCCAGTGTCGGTACTATTTCTGGTTATTCTGGAAGAGGCAGAGCGTTAACAGTGAACTATAAGCCAACTGACGCATCGGATTATATCCTTGCAGGACAAAATACAAGCGGTAACATTGGACCTTTTTCAGTAGTGGTCAATTATTCAGGAGCGGCCGTCGTAAAAATTGAGAACCCTACAACAAGTGACGACGATTTCGACGATCTTGTTGTTACAGCAGCATCGGGAAGCGGTGTAGAAGTTTCTTCTTCTAATGTGCCAACAGAGCTTTCCTTGAAGAATTATCCCAATCCATTTAATCCAACAACGAAGATTATTTTTTCTGTGAAAACAACAGGGAAGACAACCGTAAAGGTTTATGATCTCAGTGGACGTGAAGTAGCAAAAGTTTTTGATGAGGTTGCAAATGCTGGTAAAGTTTATCAAGTTCCATTTGGTTTCGAGATTGCTTCAAGCGGGATTTATTTTGCTCGTCTCGAAAGTAAAGATGGGATTCGAACTCAGAAGATGGTCTTCATGAAGTAAATTTCTATAAGCGAAATAGATTTAATGAATAAAGAGTCTGGTCTAAAAGCCAGACTCTTTTTTTATCCTAAGTTACAGCTAAAGGATTTGCATGATGTTAAACTATGCGTTAGAAACCTGCAACGTCTGTTGCCTCGATACGCTCTTCGAGTACCTCGGCAACCGAAACTCTGACGGTGGCTGAGTAGAGCGACAGTCTGTATCGAAGCCATCATTTTGATAGACTACCCCGTCAACCTTCGGTTGACACCCCTTCTGAGAAGGGGAATTTTTTCTCTCTTCCAAAGTACCATGTGTTCCCTTCCTCTCTTGTAGAGGAGGAAGGGGTGTGTAATTTCAGCATTGTGTTTTTACTTTTCCTTTACATTTAATTCATCATTACTGTTCTTTTCTCTTGAAAGAAAAGAACCAAAAGTTTACCCAAATTATGCATAGAAAAGATTTACAGAAATTGGAAGTAGCCTTAGTGCATAGTTTGGGTTCAAGACTGAAGAAAAATATGGGTAAAACATCGGCTCACTCCGCTGCACAAAATAAACTCGTCTCGCTGGAAAGCGCGAGCCTCAAACAGAATTTTGTGCGGACGCTTCGTTCGCCTCGTTTTACATACCATATTTTTCTTAGGTCAGTTTCCCCTTAATATCCGTTGCCTCGATACGCCTACGGTTACTCGGCAACCGATTTCCTAACGGTGGTTAAAGGCCGGTAGTCCGTATCGAAGCCGCCAATTTGGTTATATCTTTTCACTACTTTGGAATAAAATGAAATAAAAAAAACCGCCCATAAAGTGAGCGGTTTTCAGTCAGAATGAACTCTACTGAGATTTAGATTAAGCTTTTCCTGCGCTTCCCAGCACATTGATATTTTTATGTTTGTAGAGTTCCTTCAATTGATCGCGTGCAGGACCAAGATATTTCCGTGGATCGAATTCCGCTGGATTCTCGGCTAAAGTTTTTCGAACGCCCGCAGTCATTGCAAGTCTTCCATCAGAATCGATGTTGATTTTGCAAACGGCAGAAGTTGCAGCGCGCCGCAGTTGATCCTCAGGAATTCCAACTGCATCCTTCAATTTTCCGCCATAAGTGTTGATTATTTTTACTAAATCGACTGGCACAGAAGAAGAGCCATGGAGAACAATTGGAAATCCAGGAATTCGTTTTTCGACTTCTTCAAGAATGTCGAACCGAAGCGGCGGCGGAATGAGTACGCCATCAGGCGTTCGGGTGCATTGTTCTGGTTTGAATTTATTAGCGCCGTGTGAAGTACCGATCGAAATTGCCAGCGAATCTACGCCAGTTTTACTGACAAAATCTTCGACTTCTTCGGGTTTGGTGTAATGAGTCGTTGCACTGGATACTTCATCTTCGATTCCGGCAAGTACGCCAAGTTCGCCTTCGACCGTTACATCGAATTGGTGCGCATATTCAACAACTTTTTTTGTAAGTTCGACATTCTTGTCGTATGGAAGATGGGAGCCGTCAATCATGACTGATGAAAAGCCGGTTTCGATGCAGGATTTGCAAAGCTCGAATGAATCACCGTGGTCAAGGTGAAGAACAATAGGAATTGGATATCCAAGTTCTTGTGCATACTCGACTGCGCCTTTTGCAAGATGCTTCAGCAAAGTTTGATTTGCGTACTTCCGAGCGCCGCTCGAAACCTGAAGAATTACCGGCGACTTTGTTTCGACACAAGCGCTAATAATTGCCTGCAGTTGTTCCAGATTGTTGAAATTGTACGCTGGAATGGCATATTTGCCTTTGATAGCTTTTGCGAATAACTCGCGTGAGTTGACTAAACCAAGTTCTTTATAGTGTGTCATAGCAGTATCTCAAAAATTGTTTTGCCACAATGTATTGAATTATTTGAGAAGAGAAACAACGCCATAAGCATTGTTGCTTTCATCAGCGCTGTGGCATTTGCGCTGACGCTCTTCGGTTTTCAAGACTTTCCTCAATTTGCATTCTACAAGTTGAGAATGGAAAGAATGTTCTTTAAAGGGAAATGAACATGGCTGAATTGTTTCTCAGCCATGTCGAAAATATCAATACAAGAACATTGGTTTCCCTAACAGATGAGCAATCTTTGGACGATATTGTTCGACGTTATAGAGTTCATCAACATCGACTCGCTTTTTCCCTTCCGTAATAGTACTGGCGGAAATTGTTGTGTATTTCCCGTCTCGCAGCGCAATCATTCTGCCTGATTTTTTCTGCAAGAGTAAATCTGCCGCAAGGTAACCGTAAGTTGTTGCAACCATTCTATCGAGAGCATCTGGGGCGCCACTGCGCATAAGATACCCTAATTGTTGTACCATAACGCCAATGCCAGATCGTTTTTCAATTTCTCGTCCAATAAAATCGCCAATGCCGCCTAATTTTTTATGGCCATAAGCGTCTTCCTGTCCGCTTAAGAACATTCCCCCGCCGATTGGTTTTGCTCCTTCAGAGACTGTCATAATAGCGTAGTGACTTGGATTCTTCTCTCTGTCCTCAACAAGGAAATTGACAAGTTTATCAACGTCAAAATCGACTTCAGAAATGATTGCACGATCGACGTTTGCAAGGTAAGCAGAGATTAAAGATGTTTCTCCTGAATATCGTCCGAATAATTCAATCACTGCAATACGTTCGTGTGAACCACTTGGTGTGCGCATAGCGTGAATAAATTCAACGCTTCGGGTTACAGCAGTTGAGAAGCCGATGCAGTAATCAGTTCCATATACATCATTGTCCATTGTTTTAGGAACGCAGACCATTGGAAATCCTTCCTTGTGTAAGCGTACTGCATAGCTCAGCGTATCATCTCCACCAATTGCAATCAGTCCATCGAGTTTGAGATATTCCAGGACTCGGAGTGCATGGGGAGTGCAATCTGCGGGCTCTGTGCCATTGGGGTGATCGAATTTTCCTTTCAGGAATTCTGGCATGTCTTTCGGTTTTACTTTTCCTGGGTTCGTTCGAGAGGTATGGAGAATTGTTCCACCGGTACGATCAATGGTGCGAATAGTATTTCTATCGAGATTCAATACGTAATCTGAAATTGTAGAAGGGTCGTCTGGATTAAAGTTCAACAGTCCGGCCCATCCTCTTCGGAGTCCGATGATTTCATGACCCTCGTCGAGAATTTTTGTTGCTGCCGCTTTGATACAAGAGTTCAGACCTGGTACATCACCGCCGCCTGTAAGAATTCCAACACGCATGGTTTTATTCCTTTCTTCTTTTTAATAACATTATTCAATGGATATACGTATTTATTACCATTCCTTTGCTGAAATTGATTATCTTTGTGTTCACGAGTGTTGTTCAATTGGTGCAAAGGGATTAAATCTCAAAAACACCTAAACCATTTAAATTAAACGAATGAATGCTTCAAAATCCAGCGGTGGAAGTAAAAATTTCTAAGGTAGAATATTGCAGCGCGCTTAAAAAATTGACTTTTCCTTGAACTTAATTTGTGGAAATGAATCAGAATTTATTGTACACTTATTTTGTTTTTGAGATGAGACTTATTATGGAGATAGAGACATGAGTGAAAGTTATTTCCACGTTATTTTCCAGCAGGTAATAATTCCTGCTTTAATTATTCTTGCCTCGTACATTATTGGGTTGATCTCGACCAAGATAATTCACTCCAGACTTACTTCTTTAGCAAAGCGAACGAAATGGCGGGGAGATGATATTATTGTTGAGTCAATCCGGAAAATGCCAATCTTCTGGTTTATTCTTGCTGGTATGTATTTTTCACTTTTCTGGATACCGTTAAATGAAAGCAGTCAAAAGGTCGTTAAAGTTACTCTGCTTATTCTTGCAATATGGACCGTTATTGTAGTCTCTGCAAGGTTCGTTGAAGGCTTGATCAACCTTTATACCGGCGATGCTCAAAAACGTGTTCCGAGAACATCTATTTTGACAAACATTTCGAAAATTATCGTCTACGTAATAGGCGTTCTTATTATTCTTCAAACATTGGGAATTTCGATTACGCCAATTATTACCGCTCTTGGAATTGGCGGCTTGGCGGTAGCATTAGCGTTACAGGATACGCTTACGAATTTGTTCTCGGGCATCTATGTAATTCTTTCTCGGCAAATAAGGCCCGGCGATTATGTAAGACTTGATGAAGGAATTGAAGGAACGATAGCGGATATCACATGGCGTAACACAACAATTCAACAGCTCTCGAATAATCTAGTTATTATTCCAAATGCAAAGTTAGCGTCGGCAGTTGTCGTTAATTTTTTCCTTCCACAAAAAGACCTATCCGTTTCTGTTGAACTGAGTGTAAGTTACGATAGCAATTTAGAAAAGGTAGAAAAAGTAACAGTTGATGTTGCAAAAGAAGTGATGAGAGAGGTTCAAGGTGGAGTTCCAACATTCGAGCCAGGTATCAGATTTCATACGTTTGCCGATACAGGCATTAAGTTCAATGTTAATTTACGAGCTCAACAATTTACAGACCAATATCTGATAAAGCATGAATTTATTAAGCGAATTCAAAAGAAGTACAAGGAAGAAGGAATCGAAATTCCATATCCAATGAGAACGATTTATCTCAGTCAGGAAAATAATTCATAACAGAAAGAAAATTATAAAGACACAAAGGAACCTTATGATCTGGAACCAGTATATTGAATGTATGGATCGGGAACAACTGCAACAATTGCAGAATCGAAGATTCGCTTCGATGATCGAACGCATCTATTGCAATGTTCCCTTCTATCGAAAGCGAATGCAATCGCTTGGTATAGAGCCAGGCGATATTACAAGCATCGATCAGCTAAAATTGTTTCCATTTACCACGAAACAGGATTTGCGAGATAACTATCCATTTGGATTGTTTGCAGTTCCGCCTTCCGAAGTTGTTCGCATCCATGCCTCGAGTGGAACAACAGGCAAACCAACAGTTGTAGGTTATACGCGTAAGGATATAAATATGTGGGCAGAAATGGTTGCTCGTGCGTTGACCGGCGCAGGAGCCGGCAAGAATGATATAGTCCAGAATGCTTATGGCTATGGACTCTTTACTGGCGGTTTGGGACTTCACTACGGCGCTGAAAGAATTGGCGCAACTGCTATTCCAATGTCGGGTGGAAATACGCAACGGCAAATTCAAATGATGCAGGACCTTGGCTCGACTATCCTTTCCTGTACGCCTTCCTACGCGCTCTATATTGCAGAAACGATGGAGGAAACAGGAATCGATCCTTCGACCATTAAATTGAAAGCAGGAATTTTTGGCGCTGAACCATGGACAGAAAATATGCGGAAAGAGATCGAAAAAAAACTTCATATCAAAGCAATTGATATTTATGGTTTGAGTGAAATTATGGGACCTGGCGTTGCGGTTGAGTGTTTGGAGCAAAAAGGCCTTCATATCTGTGAAGACCACTTTATACCAGAAATTATCGATCCCAATACTTTAGAACCATTGCCGTATGGCTCGGTTGGCGAACTGGTGATTACATGCATTACAAAAGAAGCATTGCCTCTTCTGCGGTACAGGACAAGAGACCTTACAAGACTTACGCTTGATAAATGCGCTTGCGGACGCACACTCGTCCGTATGGACAAAGTGCTCGGTCGTTCCGATGATATGCTTATTATTAGAGGAGTGAATGTCTTTCCGTCGCAAATCGAATCCGTGCTACTTGAAATAGCAGAAACGAAACCTCACTATTTGCTCATTGTCGATCGTGTCAATAATCTGGATGTTTTGGAAATATGGATTGAAGTTGATGATCATTTCTTTTCCGATGAAGTGAAACAGTTAGAGAATTTTCAAAAGAGGATTCAGGAAAGAATCGAATCAGTCTTAAGCATTAGTGCAACGATAAAGTTAGTAGAACCGAAAACAATCGAGCGTAGCGATGGAAAATCGAAACGCGTTATTGATAAACGAAAATTTTAGGAGTATTACTATGACGATCAAACAACTTTCGGTATTTTTAGAGAATACATCAGGCCGATTGGCGGAAGTAACACGAATACTCGCCGATGCCAAAATCAACATCTCAGCATTTAGCCTTGCCGATACCGCAGACTATGGTATATTGCGTCTTATCGTGGATGATCCCGTACGAGCAGAAAAAATGTTACACGAGCAGGGCTGCACAGTGCACACAACAGATGTTGTGGGAATTTATGTGCCGCACAAACCAGGAGGATTATATAAGGCTCTTGTTGTGCTTGCGGAAAATGGAATTAGCATCGAGTATATGTACGCATTTGCCAGTCGGGAAAAGGCAATGGTGATTCTCCGCACGGAAAATATAGCTCACACAATCGAGGCGCTCCAAAAAAGTGGAATCGAGATATTGAATCCATCTGATGCCTATAACGCTTAAGTGATATTTTTTTATGAATTGATAATGGAAAAGGAAAGAAGAAAGTAAACGATGGTACAATTTTCTCAATCAGTAAAATTTTTTCGTTCATCAGCTGTTCGAGATTTGATGAGTGTTGCAATAAAGCCTGATGTTATTTCATTTGCAGGCGGAATGCCGGGGAACGAATTGTTTCCGGTCTCCGAAATGGAGGAACTTTATGCACAGCTTCCGCTTGCCGAAAAGCAGATGGCGTTTCAATATGGACCGACGCCAGGGTATCCGCCATTGCTGGATTCGTTGACTGATTATCTACGTCGAAAAGGGTTCCCCGTGGACAAGAATAAACTGCTCATCACCACTGGTTCTCTTCAGGCGATTTATATCTTGACGAAAATCTTTATTGACCCAGGTAATATTATTGTTACCGAGAATCCATCGTTCGTCGGAGCGCTTTCGGCGTTCAGTTCATTTCAAGCTGCGCTCCATTCTATTCCTCTAAGATCCGATGGCATTGATTGCGCTATGCTTGAGTCGTATCTCAAATCGGATGAAGCGCAAAATGTAAAGTTCATCTACCTTACTCCAAACTTTCATAATCCAGCCGGAATATTGTATTCAAGAGAGAATCGCCGAAAAGTTGCGGAAATTGCAGGACGTTTTGGGGTTCCGGTCATTGAAGATGATGCCTATGGCGAATTATACTTTGAAAAAGAAATGAAAGAACTTGTAACGCCGTTGAAGGTTCTGTATGAAGATACCTGTACTATTTGTACAGTTGGTTCGTTTTCGAAAATTGTTGGACCAGGATTTCGACTTGGCTGGATGCTTGTGCCGCCAGAAATTTATAAACAAGCTGAACTTTGCAAACAATCCATTGATGCGTGCTCGCCAAATTTCACGCAGGTATTGGCTGATGCATTCCTGCGTTCAGGGAAGATGGAAGTATACATTGAAAAGTTAAGAGAGATTTATAGAAAGCGTAAAAATTCGATGGTTGCAGCAATCAAAAGATATTTTCCTGAAGAAGTTGGGTGGAATGATCCGCAGGGCGGATTCTATATCTGGTGTTCTGTGCCATCCTCGGTGAATGTGATTGAGGTATTGCAAAAGTGTATGGAGCAGGGGGCCATTTACGTTATCGGACAAACATTCGATCCCGATGCAAAAGATACAACGCATTTCAGGCTCTCATTTTCGAATACGCCGGAAGAAAAAATAGAGGAAGGCATCCGCATTCTTGGCAACGTCTTGAAACAATCGCTAAAAATGGAAAAGTGACTAAAATTGATTGATACATTAAAAACTTGTAGAGATAGTTGAATCAATATGCTTAGAGCACCTCGGCAACCGATTCCCTGACGGCGGCTGAGTCGAAACCACCGCCATGATAGACTACCCCGTCAACCTTTGGTTGACACCCCTTCTGAGAAGGGGAATTATTCCCCTCTTGTAGAGGGGGGAGTTTCGGTTTTATGCATTTACACTTATTTTACTTCGCCTTAAACTTTACTACAGCCTTTATTGCGTAATTTGGGTTGAACAAAGCCATACGTGTTCTATCGCTAAAATAAGTTTCACTATCAACAAGCTCTTCTCGCATCATCCCGCTCATTCCGCTATAAAACACAGCAGAACGTAAAGAACGCGCAACGGCGGGATTTCGTTCTGAGAATTTTATCCATCAGGTATAACGCCTGCTTTTTCCTCAAGTATTGCATCACCAGCATACAGGATCTGCTTTATGAAAAACTTTCTTTGAATTTACCTCGACACATATTGGTATCGGTATACTTTCCATCCCTTTCCATATCCTGTGCTCCTTATTAATCTCGAATTTTGCTTCTTTCAAACACGCCCCTATCCACGGCGAAAACTTCTTTATAATTTCCTCTTCCCCCTCTTGATAAGGACTACCATCACTGTAACTCCATAAATACTCTGTCCCTTTTCTTGAACGTTTCCATATATCTATTATTGCAGGAAACCAACATTCAATTTCTCCCTCAGAATTTATTAACAGTCGTACGCAAATATTACCCTTTACTTTCTTGCCGCCAAGTTTATGCGGTAATGTGAATTTTGGCATAGTATAATCTACGATGATACTATCTAACGCATCTTTATCTTCAACCATTGGATTTATATCAAATATATACACAGTTAGTACAGTATCTGAAGTCTTAAAAATTTCGTGAGTCGTGTCTATCTTGATATCTAATTTCTGATAGTTTTCGTCAATCCATTTCCCAAATCTATCAAGAACTTCTTGACCTACTATTGTTCCTTTCCTTTTTGCTACAGCTAAAGTCGGTGCACCTATACGATAAATTTCTCTACGCTTGCAAGGATCGGTCGCTACCCTAATCATTACTACTTCATAGCCTAAAACTTCTCCATGTCTTGACAAATATAAAATCATGGTTACATCACCGGTTGCCTTTTTCCCTCCAAGAGAATCCGGTAAAGGGACAAATCCCCTTGGATATATTGCAGCCCAGGAGGAATGAGATTTATTCGGAATCGAATCCTGAGCCATCATTTCCATTACGCAAATCAACATTAAAAATATTATTTTCGTTTTCATTTTGTCCGTCCTCCATTGAGAACCTTATCTATGATTACTCGTTCACCATCTCCCCATGGTAATTTATCGTATATACCATTCTTGTTAAAAGGGGAACTTGATTGGAATCTATATACAAGATTGCCCCAAAACATCGCTTCATCAAAATTCTTAATTGTATTTTTAAAATCACGAACCCAATCAGATTCTTTAGTAAAGGATGGTGGCTCCAATACAGGCGCTCCTCCAATAACACTTGCTAATGAAAAGCAATAGAGATATGACTCGGTTTCAGCTTTGATTGAATATGTATTCACTTCCATTTGTTGCTGATATGCATGAAAAAGGTCGTGAGATACAGAAAAAACATCAGTGTTACCTATACCTAACAATATAGTTCCGCCTCCTTTGTTATCTGTTTTAAAAACGCCCCCTGTATTCTTATCCAGAATTTGATCTCCTTGTATTATATAATGCCCTTTAGCGCCATTTAACTTGGAATTCCCTGAGGCTTGCCACAGGGATGAAATCTATATAGATTAGGGAAGTGAAAGAGAATAGTCATATTAGGCGAGGGAATCACTGTGTATGGCAGATACATTATCATATAGT
>DAOOUW010000007.1:0-65367 GCA_035390885.1 Bacteroidota bacterium
ACTATATGATAATGTATCTGCCATACACAGTGATTCCCTCGCCTAATATGACTATCCTCTTTCACTTCCCTAATCTATATAGATTTCATCCCTGTGGCAAGCCACAGGGAATCCCAAGTTAAAATTAGTACAATTAAAATGCAACGAGATATTTAAAATCCGCATCCCATAATCGTTTTTCAAGAGCTTCGATTTTTTCCATCATTGTTATGAATTTATGCATAATTTTTGCCGTTTCCGATATGTCCAAGAAATGGACGCGTTATTTCAACGTGTCCAAATAGTGATATAATATGGACACGTTATTTTATAAGTCAAGCATTCAGTTTCTTGTTTAATCCCAGAATATGTAATAGAGAAGAAAGAAGTAGTCCAAAGAGGAAAATTTTGAGAAAAAAAGTAACTACAAGGCAGTGGATTCAATGCGGACTATCGCTACCTCAGCCATCTTCAGGGGAACAGTTGCTGAGATGCCGTAAGGCAAATCAAAGCAACCATTTTTGAAGGCATTGCATATAGAAACAGGATTAAAATTTTTCCCTTTCAACAGCGAGCTCATAGGTTTCAAGGCCGCTTTTACCTTTGCTATTTTCTACTTTATATAATGAGGCAATCTAAATTTATCTCGCAGGAGATTCTTTATCGGCGTCTGGCATTTCAGTTCCATGGTGCTTCACAATTCGCGCTTTCGTCAGAAAAATAATTTCTTCTGCAATATTTGTTGATAGATCCGCCACACGTTCGACATTTCTGCTGATACGAATAAACTCCAGCGCCGCTTCGATGCACGACGGATTTTCTTTGACAAGTTGAATGACTCTTCGCGTTACCGCTCTATTCATTTCATCGATTGTATCATCGGCAACTAAGACGTTGTTGGCAAGGACTGCATCCAGTAAAATAAAACCATCGAGAGCGTCTTTAAGCATGGTTCGCGTCAATTTTGCCATTTCGATGATTTCCGGGAATAATTCAACTTGCTCAAATTTTTCGAGATTGAGCGCCGATTGGGCAATGTTGACAGCGTGGTCGCTAATACGCTCGAGATCATTGTTAATCTTTTGTGCGGCAATAATCAATCGTAAATCACGCGCGACTGGTTGTTGAAGCGCCAGCAAATCCAAGATGGTATTATCAATTTCAATTTCAAGCGCATCAACTCGCTTATCGGTTGTAATGACAGACATCGCTAATTCTTCATCCCGATTTTCTACTGACTTCATTCCTGAAGAAAAATTTTCTTCAACCATGCTTCCCATTTTAATTAGCAAGGTTTTCAAAGTTTCTAATTCCTTTTGAAAGTGTCGTTCCATCTCATCTCCTATCCGAATCTTCCCGTAATATATTCTTCTGTTTCTTTTTTGTTTGGATTCGTAAATATTGTTCGCGTCGCATCGTACTCAATTAACTCTCCCATATAGAGGAATGCTGTAAAGTCGCTGACTCGTGCAGCTTGCTGCATATTGTGCGTAACAATTACGATTGTGTAGTTTTTCTTTAATTCATAGATCAATTCTTCGATTTTAGCAGTCGAGATCGGATCGAGAGCGCTTGCTGGTTCATCCATTAGCAGTACTTCCGGATTTACCGCAAGGGCTCGCGCAATGCAGAGGCGCTGTTGCTGTCCACCCGAGAGACTCATGCCGCTTTTCGAGAGCGAATCTTTCACTTCATTCCACAACGCCGCCTGTCGCAAACTTTGTTCTACAATTTCTTCGATATTCTTTTTGCTATGGACGCCATTCATCCGCAAACCTGCCGCAACATTATCGAACACAGACATTGTCGGAAATGGATTTGGCTTCTGAAAAACCATTCCAATACGGCGGCGAACAAGTACCGCATCCATTTCGTAAACATCCTTTCCATCGAGTAATATTTTACCGCTTACACGCGCCTTCGGAATAGTCTCATGCATGCGATTGATGGTTCGAAGGAACGTTGATTTACCGCATCCCGATGGACCAATAATTGCAACAACAGAATGTTCTGGGATTTCCATAGAAATATTTTTAATCGCCTGAACATTTCCAAACCATGCCGAAACATCGCTTGCAATTATTTTACTTTCGTGAACGGAAATATCTTTCTTCATTGATATGAGCTCTGAATCAATTTTTATTTGTGGCACATATTCCTCTGCTATCATTGATTTCCTTTCATCCGATTGAGTGTAATAGTTCGCATTCCAATATTGACAAGAAGAATCATTACTATCAATACTAACGCTCCTCCCCACGCTTGTTGAACCCATTCCTCGAAAGGCGAAACACCATAGTTGTAAATGAATACCGTCAGTGAAGCAATGGGCTGATTAAGCGATGTATGCCAAAACCGATTATTCAATGCAGTGAACAGGAGCGGAGCGGTTTCCCCGGCTGCACGTGCAATCGAAAGGAGAATGCCTGTAACGACTCCTGGTAATGCAGTACGAAGAACGATCCGCAACGTCATTTTCCATCGAGAGATTCCTAATGCAAGCGCTGCTTCACGGAGAGATGTTGGCACAAGTTTGAGCATTTCTTCTGTTGTACGAGTTACTGTGGGAATCATTAGAATTCCGAGCGCAACGCCGCCTGCATAAGCTGAGAAATGTTTCATTGGAATTACAATGAGCGTGTAGGCAACTACTCCAGCCACGATGGATGGAATTCCACTGAGCACGTCGGTCAAAAAGCGAACTATCTGTCCAACAAAATTATTTCCATATTCAGATAAAAATATTCCTGCAAAGATTCCAATCGGGAGACTGATGCAACTCCCAATTCCAACAAGAATAAGCGTTCCGATGATTGCATTTGCTAAACCACCGCCCGACTCGCCTACTGGCTTTGGAAGTTTTGTAAAAAAATCGACGTTCACTGCGCTTATTCCTAAAGATACGGTATGATAGAAGATCAAGAATAACGGAATGAGTGCGATAACGACACTGAAAGCACATAAGATAAACATGAAGGAGCTGAAATAACGCCGAAGATAATATCGAATCATACTCATAATCGTACATCCTTTGAATTTCTTGTCATACTCCAGAGCAACAACCGAGCTATTGAATTGATAATAAGTGTGATCACAAATAGAACAAGTGCAATTTCAATTAGGGCGCTGATGTACATTTCCGATGTTGCTTCAGTAAATTCATTTGCGAGTACGCTTGCCATTGTGTAGCCTGGTTCGAAAAGCGAAATCGAAATAGTCGGGCGATTCCCGATTACCATTGTAACCGCCATTGTTTCGCCAAGCGCGCGACCAATGCCAAGAATGATGGCGCCAAGGATTCCTGAGCGTCCATATGAAAGTGCGATACGAGTTGCCTGCCATCGCGTTGCGCCAAGCGCAAGAGCGGCTTCATACTGAGTACGAGGAACTGCTCGAAGTACATCTCGCGAAATAGACGCAATGATTGGCAAAATCATGATTGCTAAAATAAATCCTGCCGCCAACATTCCAATACCATAAGGCGGTCCTTCGAAGAATGGAAGAAAATTCCAATGTTCGGAAAGCCACGGTTGGAACGATGTTCGCAACCATGGAACCATTACAAAGAATCCCCACAAACCATACACAATACTCGGAATCGCTGCAAGTAATTCCACAAAGAACGACAGCGGCTGTTCCAACCAGCCTGGCGCGACTTCTGAAAGAAAAATTGCGATTCCAAGACTTAGTGGAACCGCAAGAATAACTGCAAGAGCTGTTGAAACAACCGTTCCGTAAATAAATGGCAAAGCGCCATATTCATCAAGCACTGGATCCCAAACACTATGAAGAAAAAATCCAAACCCAAATTTTTCTCGCGTCAATGTTGATGACCTGTACATTTCATAAAACATTACAACAACCAAAACAAGAATGAGAAGCGCAAAGAACAAAGTGATGACATAAAAAATACTGTCGCCAAGGTTTCGATTTCTGCTTAATCTTTTTGTACGAAGAGATAAATCCATTCTTCAATTCCTCTATTACAAATCAACAGGGCAGACATTGACGATGCACAATCAATGCCTGCCAAGCAATTTTTCTACGACTACTTTGTTCCTAATGGTTTAATTTTTTCAAGACATAACTTTGAAACTTCTTTTGGCAAAGGGGCATAGTATAAATCCGCAGCATACATTTGGCCTTCTGTCAATGCCCACTGCAAGAACTCTTTTAGAATTTTTGCTTTCGCCTTGTCCTTATTATTTTCGTACACAAGCAACCACGTATATCCGCTAATTGGATAGGAATCTTTTCCCGAAGAGTTTGTAATCGAAACCCGAAAATCTTCTGGCATGGATTTCGATTCATACATTGCTGCTTTTGTGACAGACTCAAGCGATGGTTTCACAAAATTTCCTTCTTTATTTTTTATCGTTGCATAGGGCAATGAATTTTTCACGGCATAAGCAAGTTCGACATAACCAATTGAACCATCCATTTGTTTTACCGTTCCTGTAACGCCTTCATTTCCTTTTCCACCAAGCCCTACAGGCCAGTTTACCGATGTTCCTTTGCCAACTTTTGTATTCCACTCGCTGCTGACTTTGCAAAGGTAATCAACGAATATGTACGTCGTTCCACTTCCATCCGAACGATGCACAACAATAATCGGCTTCGATGGCAAAGAGACGTTTGGATTGAGACTTTTAATACGAGGATCATCCCATTTAGTAATTTTTCCCAAAAATATATCGGCAATGACATCGGACGTTAGTTTAAGATCGGCGCCAACTTCAGGAAGATTATATGTAGCAACAACAGCTCCAAGCACTGTTGGAATATGAAGTATGTTCGAACCTTGTTTGCGCTGTGCTTCTGCAAGTTGTTCGTCGGTCATTGGTCCATCCGTCGCTCCAAAATCAACAGTTCCTTCGATCATCTGTCGGATACCGCCGCCGCTTCCAATTGATTGATAGTTAATTTGAATTCCTGTTTTCTGCTTATAGACATCGAACCACTTTGAATAAATTACGTACGGAAATGTTGCGCCTGCGCCATTAAGTTGCATTTGGGCAAGGCTTGTTCCAAAAATCATTCCGCAGAGTAAAAGTGAACTTAGAATCTTTTTCATTGTTATTTTCTCCTTGGTTGTTTTCATTATAGAAAAATGTAATAGAATGTTGCACGCAGCGTCAGCGCCGATTTCGGCGTAACGCCAGAAGGAAGTTTTTCATAGGTTTCATAAATAACGTTCGGCGTCATCGAAAAATTCTTATCGGCTTTGTATGATAGTCCGGCAAGGAAATACATTCGTTTATCTCCCTTTGCCGATGATGCTGTATTTGGATCATAATAATCATATCGCGCAACAGCTTCTAACGAAGTCGAAATTGTGGCTGCGCCAAAGAGCGAAAAACCTTCAGCATCTTTCGACACAAGCGATGAACCATTATTGTACTCGTGCGCTATTGATTGCAGAAACACTTCGCCTCCAACACGGAATTTATCTTTCTGCGAATATCCTGCAAAGAGAGCGTAAGTCGTTAAATCATTTGATACAGACGATATTGTGTTATAGGGATTCGTTTTTTTAGCGCGTGCATTATAATCGACATACGCAGTAGCAGTTAAACCTTTCATTGGCTGAGTTGCGAGTGAAAGGTACATTCTTTTGAACTTATCATTTTCTGGTTTATTCCCGTTTCCATTTCCAAGCATAATCCAATATGAAAGAACTTTATTGGGAAGAATCGAGCCGCGAAGCGACATTGCAATATCTCTTGAGCTTACAATACCACGCAAATCAAGAATTGTTTTTTCAAGAGAGCGATAGCCCCAAAAATTTTCTGAAACCTCAAAAGCTGGCGTCGGTTGAATTCCAAAATAAAAATCACTTCCAGTAAAAATATTCGACCATTTGATTGATGCATCTTTGACCATTACTCCTACAGCGCCGTTCGATGCATTTGCAGATTGGTCGGCTTCCAGCCGAAATCGTGCAGAAAATTTTTGACTTATCGTATTATCGTAGGTAAAATAGATTCTACGAAACTGGAAAGCCTGAAATGAAGTTCCGCCAGCTGGGCTTGCAACATTCGATAATGAATTACCATCTCGGGTAACATTGTAGTAGTAATCGCCAAACATATATCCAGAAAATTTTCCTTGCGAATATCCAACTATCGCAAAAAGAACTAAAGCGCCTGTTAAAATTACCATTCTCTTCATAAAATTATTCTCCTTATGAATTGTTAAATAATATGAATTAGACATTACTTGACTGTTAATGCTGTGTTAAGAAATTGTTAAGACTACAACACTACATAGAGAAAAGCCACAATGATACACGAACCAAAGAGCAAGAAGAAGAACTCGGCATTCGAAATTGGCTTAGTAACATCAGAGCTTTCATTCTCAGGAATGCATCGTTCCACCAGATGGAAGATAAAATTGTGTAATGATTCGCGGCGTTTCACACTTCATTCCTTTATTCTCTAAACAGTTCACTGACTCAATCGGATGATGAGTCCAAATATGGAAAGAGCAAACAGAACCAGCGATAGAAGAATTCCAAATTGTGGCTTGGTCAATTGTTTGTAATCTGGAACACTCAAATCATTGAATAAGAAACTTCTTACTAAAAATTGCAGCATATATTTTCTCCTTTAATTTTGTTGAGAACAATGTACAGGAATGGTGTGAAGTAAGAATTAACGGAATGTAAAGAAACGGTAAACTGTTTCGTGTAGAACTAAAAGGAAGAAAAATTTAGAAATGGAAACTACTTCTTAAGCGAAAAAGAGAACGTCGAACCTTTTCCAACTTCGCTCGTAACAATCACTTTGCTACTGTGCGCCTCGATGATGTGCTTGACAATCGAAAGGCCGAGTCCGGTGCCGCCTGCTTCACGCGATCGTTCTTTATCAACACGATAGAATCGCTCGAAGATTCTCTCGATGTGTTCTTCTGGAATTCCAATGCCGGTATCGATCACCTCAATATTGACTGCATCCCCTTTATCACGACTAACGATGCGCACTGAACCATTTGGTTGCGTATACTTAATAGCATTATCAACAAGATTTCTGAGCGCTTGCCCAAGTCGTTCTTTATCTCCATAAACTTCCTGATTCCTATCAACTCCATCGTAATCAACCGATAAGGAAATATTCTTCATTTGTGCCTGCGAGCGAAATTCCTCTGCAACGCTCTCGATTAAATCGCCAATTCGGAAATATCGAAAGCTCATCCTCATTTCACCAGATTCAATCCGTGAAATTTCAATTAAATCTCCTAAAAGAGTATTGAGTCGCAGAGCATTCCCATAGGCTTTCTCGATAAATTCACGGTTCACATTTGGATCATCAAGAGCGCCATCGAGCAAAGTTTCCAGATATCCTTGAAGCATAAAAATTGGCGTACGAAGTTCGTGCGAGACATTTCCAAGAAATTCGCTCCGAACTCTTTCAAGCTTCTTCAATCTTACGATATCATCTTTCAATTGGCTAACCATTGAATTGATCGCCTGAGCAACCTGTCCAATTTCATCTTTATTCGGTATATCAATTTTTTGGTCAAGATTTCCGTTTTGAATTTCACGAACAGCTTTATTGATATCGATCAATGGCTTTGAGATATTTCGAGAAATACCAATACTTGCCAATATCATCAGAATCATAACGGCAATTCCTACCAGCAAAATTTCTTTACTAATTTCCGAAATTGCCTTCTGCATTTCAGTCAATGGAATACTAAGTCGCAAATACTCAGCATTTTCTAATAAGCCATGTTTCTGTGCAGGTTCGATTCTCTGGGCAAAATAAAGGTAAGAGTGATGAACGGTATTACTAACGCGAATATCTGTTCCGCTTCCGAGCTTCGATGCTTTCTCAATTTCTGGTCGGTGTAAATGTGTTTCAACTTCTGAGAGATGTTCTGGCTGTACTTCTGAATCATAGAGAACTTTACCATCGCGAGCAATGATAGTGATACGGAACTTCCCAGCGTCGGCTATAATTTTAGCAAAGGAAATGTCGCTTCCGCTTTCGCGTTCAAATGCAGCTAAAACTACTTTCAATTGAAGTTCCAGATGATTGACAAACCATTTCTGAAAATATGCCTCTATTTCGTATTGAACCAACCAGCCCATTACAAACAACGTTGCAAAAGTCAAAGCAAGGAACACAATTAAAAATTTTGTCCGAATATGCTTCATACTTCTACCGCTAAACGATACCCGACGCCTTTGACGGTTTCTATCATCGAGCTGTGTTTGCCAAGCTTCTCTCGAATCTTACGAATATGAACATCGATCGTTCTATCGACGACATATACATCTTTTCCCCAAATATTACTCAGAAGTTCTTCACGCATAACAACTCTATTTTGATTTCGCGCAAGATAGGCAAGTAATTCAAATTCCTTTTTAGGGAAGAAGATATCTTTTCCATCAATGGTTACGGTATAATTTGCAACATTTATTTTGATCGAAGGCAATGTTAGAATTTCTTCCTGATTATTTCTTTTACCGTTGTCTTCAGTACGTCGAAAGATGGCTTTGATTCGAGCGACAAGTTTGCGGGGACTAATCGGCTTAACGATATAATCATCAGCGCCTAATTCAAGTCCCAACACTTCATCGACCTCCAACCCTTTCGCCGTTAAAAACAAAACTGGAATATGTTCCGTTTCTTTTGACCGCTTCAGTTCACGCAATACATCCCAACCATTCATCTCCGGCATCATGACATCGAGCACAATTAAATCAGGTTTGGATTTTGCTTTTTCCAGCGCCAATAATCCATTCTGAGCAACTTCTACTGTAAATCCTTCCTGTTCGAGGTTATATTTTAATAACTTTGTAATATCCGGTTCATCATCAACAACTAAAATTTTTTTCTCCATAGAACCTCATTTCCTGATGGGACTCTTTTACAAGATAGGAAAAAATGTATTGAGAGAAAGTAATAAGGATATTAAGAAATTGTAAAATATCGATTGGCAATAAAAACCCCACGGCCAGGGGAAAACCGTGGGGTTCGGGGGATTTAACCTACGGCCACTACCAAACCGTAGGTGTGGGTATTACAATTATAACACATATCAATAATTTTGTCAAGGGTTTATTTATTTTCGCAAGAAATTCCACCAAATATTTTATCAATCACTTGCCTGAATAAAAAAGAATGTCTATTCTTACGTATCATTATTACAAAAAGAAAGGATAGCTATGAGCATAGATGTACTGGCGTTCGGCGCGCACCCCGACGACTTAGAATTAGGATGCGGCGGAACAATTGCAAAATTAGTTCAACAAGGTTATCGTGTTGTACTTTGCGAACTTACGAGAGGTGAAATGGGAACACGGGGCTCAAAGGCAATTCGTACAAGAGAGGCTAAACTCGCTGCAGAAATTCTAGGCGTTGTCGATCGTAGAAATTTAGAGCTTCCTGATGGCAACATAGAAGTATCACGGAAAAACATACTTAAGCTTGTTACACTCATCCGAGAGCTTCGTCCATCATTACTGCTCATTCCGTATGGCATCGAACGACATCCAGACCACATTCACACACACCAACTTTGTAAAGAGGCATGGTACTATAGCGGTTTAGAAAAACTCAAAACAAAGGCGCACGGAATCGAACAGAAACGACATCGGCCTCATCACTATTTCGAATATCTCCAATGGTACGAATTTGAACCAAGTTTCATCGTTGATATTTCTGACACTTTCAAAATTAAGATGGATGCAATTCGCTCTCACAGCTCACAATTCTATAATCCAAAGAGCAAAGAACCTGAGACAAAATTGAGTAAACCGGAATTTCTTGAAATTATCGAGACGCGATGTCGCTACTATGGCTCGAAAATCGGAGTTCAATACGGCGAACCAGTGATGTCGCCTTTTGCTCTTGGCATCGAAAATATTTTTAACATCAAAATAATTCAAGGATAAAAAAAGGCTCAGTTTTTGCACTGAGCCTTAGAGTAATTTTAGCATCTTCACGAATTACTTACACAATGTAAGTTGATGAGGCGGTACCTCCGCCATGACCAGTCCAATTCGTATGGAAGAACTCACCGCGTGGTTTATCAACTCGCTCATATTGGTGTGCGCCAAAGTAGTCGCGTTGAGCCTGAAGGAGGTTCGCTGGCAACCATTTATGTCGATATCCATCGTAGAACATCAACGATGACGTCATTGCAGGGACTGGAATACCAAGTGTTGCTGCATTTGCGATAACTTTTCGCCATGAATCCTGGCAATTTGCCATAATCTTTTTGAAGTACGGATCGAGCAACAAATTGCTGAGCTGCGGATTCTTATCGTACGCTTCTTTAATCTTGCCAAGGAATACACTTCGAATAATGCATCCACCGCGCCACAAAAGCGCAATACTGCCATAATTCAATTCCCATTTGTATTCCTTCGCTGCTTCTTTCATCAACATAAATCCCTGCGCATAGGATGTAATCTTAGAAGCATACAAGGCTTTTCTGATATCTTCGATAAATTTCTTTTTGCTGCCAGTAAATTTCTTCTTCGCAGGACCTTTGAGAATCTTCGATGCAATAACACGTTCATCTTTTAATGCAGAAAGACATCTGGCAAAGACAGCTTCCGAAACCATCGTCATCGGGATTCCTAAATCGAGAGCCGTTACGCTTGTCCATTTTCCGGTACCTTTTTGTCCTGCGGTATCGAGAATGAGGTCGAGGACGTATTTTCCATTTTCATCTTTATAATTAAGAATATCACGTGTAATTTCGATAAGGTACGAGTTCAATTCTCCTTCATTCCATTCTGTGAAGACTTGGTGCATCTCTTTGTTACTCATTCCCAAACCTTCTTTCATAATGTGGTACGCTTCGCAGATCAATTGCATATCGCCGTACTCAATACCATTATGAACCATTTTTACAAAATGTCCTGCTCCATCGGAACCAACCCAGTCGCAGCAAGGTGTGCCATCGGCTACCTTGGCAGCAATCGCTTGAAAGATCGGTTTTACATGAGGCCATGCAGATGGAGAACCGCCAGGCATAATTGATGGTCCTTTTAACGCGCCTTCTTCACCGCCGGAAACGCCTGTTCCAATAAAGAGAAGACCCTTGCTTTCAAGATATTTTGTTCGACGAATTGTATCCGGGAAGTGAGAGTTACCTCCATCGATAATAATGTCGCCGGGCTCAAGCAATGGAATAAGCATTTCAATAAAATCATCTACAGCCTTTCCTGCTTTGACCATCAACATTATCCTGCGGGGCTTTTGAAGAAGCTGTACAAACTCCTGCAGCGAATGTGCGCCAAGAACTTTTTTCCCTTGTGCACGACCAGAGAGAAAGTTGTCGACTTTCTCAACGGTACGATTGAAGACAGCAACGGTAAATCCATGGCTCTCCATATTGAGAACCAAGTTTTCGCCCATGACTGCCAAACCTATCAACCCAATATCAGCTTTGTTATTCATACTCTATCCTTTCTCTTAATTGACTTTTGTAATGATTCAATAAATTATTTTTCTTTCGATTTAGCTCTTACACTTTTCCTTCAAATCTATCTCGATGCGCCCAGAGTCCAAGCGCTGGATTAGAAATATAGAATATTTCTTCTCCATCCGAAAGAACATTCATTCCGTCATGCAACTTCTCTGGATTGTATCGTTTCATCATTGTGGCTAAATCCGCATAGCGGAAGTTCACGCCTTCAATTTCCTCTTTTGTCAAATTCCCCGGACAATAGGTAATTGTGAATCTTCCTTCTGATGAACCGTGAATAAGATGAGCTGCAGCGCTAAGATTATTTTGCAAATCTTCATTCTTCTCCACCAAATCAAGCACTTTCGGTGTGCCTACATAACCGTATTTTCTTATAAGAGCGTCGATTTGTTTATCTTCTCCAAATTCCTTTAAAGCTGGCGCAAGTATAATCAGTTCTCCCGCATCGGCGATTGCCATTCGAGTGCGATAGATACTCTTATTCCCCAACCAGGTGCTTTTGAATTCTGATGGATCAAGATAGACAACCACTTTTTTCAAGGGCGACTCAAGCATCTGGAAATTGACCTTCAATGACAGCTCGGCTGCACGATAGAAGCATTCGATATCATCTCCAATGTAGAGTCCACGAATCTTGAGTTTACCATCTTCGCCTTGCGATACAACTGTTTGAACATAAAATATTGGCGGGAGCATCTTCCCAAAATGCTCAGATGCATAATTATAGACTCGTCGCACAAGGTTATCGGCGCGTCCCATAATTCGTTCCATTCCGTAGACTGCACCAAGGAAGTGGCTTTTGTTTATTCCTTCTGGACCGCCAGTGCCAACAAAAATATTTTTGTTATAGCTTGCCATTCCAATAACTTCGTGAGGAACAACCTGTCCAATACTCAAAATAACATCGAAGCCGCCTTGAGCAAGCAACTTATTAACCTGCGCTTTCCAGCTATAGTGGAGTTTCCCTTCAGATTGTTCTTCGATAAATTCTTTCGGCACTTCGCCAAGCGTAAGTACATCCTTCCTCCAATCGTGATTGCGGAAGAGAGAACGCGGCATTGCTCCAAACATTTTCTGAATTTCTTCGTCTGTCATAGGAGCGTGAGTGCCAAGCGCAGGGAGAACATCGGTAAGACGATCACGATAGTACTCCCAGATTAACCTTGTTAAGATTCCAGCCTGAGAATGGAATCGTGTAAAATCCGGTGGAATAGCGAGAATTTTTTTTCCTCCAATTTTTTCAAGCGCTTGATATAATCCTTCTCGCAAGTCATTTTCAGTAAGAACGTCATTTTCTGAACCGCGTGCAAAGAGAAGCATTGTTACGTCCTTTCAATTTTTACAAAAGAATTTGAATCATTGGAAATACTCATTCCAAATAATTGTGAGAGATGCTGCCATTTGACGCCAGCATCTCTCTAAATACCGATTACCGCTGAATTCGAGCTGAACCGCCTTTAGCAAAGGAACGAACTTGTTCCAGCGTTACCATTGTTGTGTCGCCCGGTGTTGTTGTTAGCAAAGCGCCGTGAGCCCATCCAAGTTTAACAGCTTCTTCCGGCGATTCACCGGTAAGCAATCCATAGAAGAATCCAGCGGCATATCCATCACCGCCGCCAACCCGGTCGTAAACATCAAGATCACACTGTGGTGAAACAAACGTTTTACCATTGACCCATGCAACAGCGCCCCAGCGATGTCGATTTGTGGAAAGCACTTCTCGCAGCGTTGTGGCTACAATTTTTACATTTGGATGCTGCTTAACAACTGTTTCGATCATCTTGAAAAAGACGGATGGATCAAGAGCAGATTGCTTTTCAACATCAACGCCTGGAATTCCCAATCCTTTTTGCAAATCCTCTTCGTTGCCAACAAGAACATCGACTTGCTCGACAATTCTTGCGATCACTTCAGCAGCTTTCTTTTCGCCGCCCCAGAGATTCCAGAGTTTTGCTCTGTAGTTCAAATCGAAGCTTGTAATAGCTCCAGCTTTCTTTGCGGCTTTCATTCCTTCAATAATAAGCTCACCGGTAGTTTCCGATAACGCCGCAAAAATTCCGCCGCTGTGGAACCAGCGAACACCCTGACTAAAAATTGCATCCCAATCGAAATCACCTGGTTTTAACAAAGCGCCTGCTTCATTTGACCTGTTGTAAAACACAACCGGTGGACGGACTCCATATCCACGATCGCTATACACCGTCGCCATATTAGGACCATTAACGCCATTATGCTTAAATCGTTTGTAGAATGGTTTTACTCCCATCGCTCTCACGCGTTCTGCAACAAGATCGCCAATTGGATAATCAACCATTGCAGATGCAATTCCTGTATTCAATCCGAAACAATCGGCAAGATTTGCAGCGACATTAAATTCACCGCCGCTGACATGAATTTTACATTCGGTCGCTTTGCGGAATGGCACAATTCCCGGATCCAATCGATGGACAAGCGCGCCAAGTGAAAGCAAATCTAACGCTCCTTTTGATGGAATGTTTAATCCTGTACTCATAATCGTTCTTCCTTTCTTTTATTAAAGTTTATATCTATCGTTTTATTCGAGCGCTGCCGCCTTTTGCAACGTGAAGCACTTCATCAAGCGTAACCATACTGGTATCGCCGCGTGTCGTCATCAACATTGCACCATGAGCAACGCCAAGGTTGACGCACTCCTGTGGTGGTTTTCCTGTTAGGAATCCATAAATAAATCCAGAGGCGAATCCATCTCCACCTCCAACTCTATCTTCAATTTCCAATGACGGCATCTGTAATCCATCGTAAAATGTTCCATCATACCACATAATTGCAGACCAGTCATTGACTCCGGCAGATTTTACACCACGGAGCGTTGTACCAACAACTTTAATGTTAGGAAAATCTTTTACAACTTTCTCTACCATTTTCTTAAATGCGCTTGTATCAAGTTCGCCTTTTTCAACATCAACGCCTTCTACTTCATATCCAAGCACTTTTTGAAAATCTTCTTCATTGCCAATGAGACAATCAATGTATGGCACCAGAGGACGGGTTGTTTCGATTGCTTCTTTACTTGTCCATAATTTCGAACGAAAGTTGAGATCGTAGGAAACAACGGTACCTGCGTCGTGTGCAGCTTTGATGGCTTCTGCAACGACAAGTCTGGTTGATTCTGAAAGTGCAGAGAAAATTCCTCCTGTATGGAACCACCGTACTCCTTTATCTTTAAATAATTTCTTCCAGTCAATTTCGCCTGGTTGAATACCAGCAGTTGCTGAGTACGCTCGGTCGTAGAGTGTTACAGAAGCTCGCGGACCAAAACCAACTTCAGTAAAATTTAATCCGATACGATCTTTGCGTCCCATACCATCGTACTTTCGAGTAATCGCAAAATCGACGTTGACGCCAACCGCCCGAGCATGGTTGCGTATAATTGCTCCAACTGGCGAATCATTGAGACCTCCAATCCAGCCTGTGCGAAGTCCAAGTCTAGAAAGCGCATAGGCTACATTGTATTCGCCACCGCCGCACCACACTTCGAGATTTGGCGCAAATTCAATTCGCTGATGACCCGGCGGACTGAGTCGCACCATACATTCGCCAAGTGAAAAGAGATCGAACGAGGTTTCATTTGTTTGTTTAAGATTTAATTTCACTGTAGCACCCTTTCAAGTAAATTTACAGTAAGAAGTGATAATAAACTACTACTTCAGCCAACGCTAATGTACAAAAACCTTACTTCAAGAACAGCTAATGAACAGACGCTATTTGAAACCCTAATCCTTTGAGAATCGTTTCGGCAGAGCGCTGCGATGGATATAAAATAACAGTCCGGTTAAAAAATTCTCTACGAATTCTATACTCTGCCCTCAACTTCATAAAATATGCTTTATGATGAGCGGCATCCATTGTCAGGATTTGACGTAACAATCGATCATCCATTTCAATATCGTACGCTTGCTGCACAGCAGTACGAACGACATCGATCGGTTCTGTGATTGATGAAGGAATAATAATTCTGGCATCATCGGGCGACATCGAGTAATCGACGTTCCACTTTGGCTCGACATTGAGAAATCGACAAGCTGCTTCATACACCATACGACATGCGTTTAATTTTCCATCAAGCGAGTAGCCAGCAATATGTGGTGTGCCAATTAATACCAATCGAAGCAAGTCCGTATTGATAATTGGCTCACCTTCCCAAACATCAAGTATTGAGTTCGAAAGATGTTGTTCACGTAAAGCGCTTATCAACGCTTGCGTTTCAACCACAGGACCTCGCGAAGAATTGATCAAGACAGCGCCTTTTTTCATGCGACGAATTTTTTCTTCATCGAAGAGATGGAATGTCGCATCAATTCCAGATTTCGTTAAAGGAACATGGATCGTGATGATATCTGCATCATACAGTTCTTCTAGAGGGCGATATTTTGGATCGCCTGTTGCACGAGCTAACGGCGGATCGTTCAATATCACATTCATGCCTAATGTTCGTGCTACCCGCTCGACTTTGCTTCCAACGTTTCCAACGCCAACAATTCCAATTGTTTTTCCAGCAATTGAATTCCCTGTTCGATGCGACCATGTTAGCAAAGCAGCAGCAATGTATTCGGCAACTGAATTTGAATTGCTTCCTGGCGCGCTAACAAAAGTAATCCCTTTCGATGCTAAATATGCTTCGTCGACATGGTCGGTACCAATTGTAACAGTTCCAACGAATCGTACTTTACTACCTTCTAATAGTTGTGCGTTCACTTTTGTTTCGGAACGCACAATTAAAAGATCGGCATCACGAACATTTTCGGCAGTTACCTCGAGCGTATCGAGAGGTATAACTTTCCCAAGATGGGAAAAAGCTTCTACGACTGCAGGCGTATGTTTATTTACAACAATTGTAGGCATAGAAATCGCTTAGACGCCAGAGAATGCTGAGAATCCTCCATCAATCGGGAGTACAATTCCAGTAACAAAATTCGATGCGGGAGACAGCAACCAGAGAGTAGCTCCCAACAAATCTTCAGGCACGCCAAAGCGAGCCATTGGCGTATGGTCAAGAATTCTCTTGCCGCGTGCAGTCAATTCGCCTGTTTCTTTATCGGTGAGCAAAAATCTATTCTGTCCAGTGATGAAAAATCCTGGAGCAATGGCATTGACCCGAATGTTTGGCGAGTATTCCTGCGCAATGTGCACTGCTAACCATTGAGTGAAATTGCTTACCGCTGCTTTTGCTGCAGAGTACGCTGGTATTCGCGTTAATGGACGAAAAGCGTTCATCGAAGAAATATTTAAAATTACTCCTTCTTTCTGTTCCACCATTAATTTACCGAACACCTGAGTCGGTAATAAAGCGCCAAGTAAATTCAGATCGGAGACAAACTTAAATCCTTCTTCTGGCAAATCAAAAAATGTTTGCGTCGCATCCGTTGTGGCTTTTGGACTGTTACCGCCTGCTCCGTTGATAAGGATATCAACTTTGCCAAAAGTTTGCAAAACTTCTTCAGCAGCTTTCTGAATTGTATCTCGCTTGAGTACATCGACATAAATTGCAGCTCCCTTTCCTTTTGTATCTTTAATTCGGTCCACAACTTTATTGGCAAGATTTAGATCACGGTCGAGAACAGCAACGTTAGCACCGCACTCGGCAAGAGCAACCGACATTTCACTGCACAGCACTCCGCCAGCACCGGTAACTACAGCCGTTTTACCGGCAAAATCATACATTTGAAGATATGGTTTCTTTTCCATACAACACACTCCTTAATTTATGTGTTAATTTTGTTTCAGTCTTTGATACGTACATATCATATTGATTATTCATAATCTGTTATGGGTTTATACTTCGGCACTAACGATTTCATTACAACCCATGCAATGAGATACGCAACCGCACAAATACAAAATATAATAAAATAGCCAGATTCGAGGCCTTCAAATCCCAGAAGTTTCATTTTCGTAGCGTCAGCGTAATCGAACAACATTCCAGAACCTTTGTTAATCAAAAATGAGCCTATGCCTCCAGCCATCCCTCCGATTCCTGTGATTGTAGCAACCGCTGATTTCGGAAACATATCGCTCACCGTAGTAAAAATATTTGCAGACCACGATTGATGTGCAGCGCCAGCAATACCAATAATAATTATCGGGAACCAATAGGAATAACCGCCCAGGAATTGTGCAAGGATTGCTAAAAGTGGGAAAAATGCAAAAATCAGCATCGCCAGCATTCTTCCTTCATAGGGATTCATTTTTTTCTTATCGACAAAGTATGTTGGCAACCATCCGCCAATAATTGACAGCATGGTAATCATATACAAAACGAACAAGAGCAATTGAGCTGTTCCGCTATCGGACCTCAAACCATAGACCGAACTTAAATACGCTGGCGCCCAGAACAGATAGAACCACCATACGCCATCGGTCATAAATTTCCCAAACGCAAAAGCCCATGTTTGTTTATATTTGAAGCATTGTAGAAATGTCATTTTTTTAGTTTGTTGACCAGCAGTATCTTTGGCCCCATGTTCTTTGTTGTCTTGAAGGATGTATTCCAATTCTGCTTTATTTACCCAGGGGTGAGCTTCCGGCTTCTTATATAAAAAGACCCAAAAGCCCATCCACAAAAAACCTGCGGCTCCAATAATCACAAAGGACATTTCCCATCCGTATGCGGCTGCAATCCTTGGAATTGTTAGCGGCGCTATCAACGCTCCGATCGTTGCGCCTGAATTAAAAATACTCGTAGCGAAAGCGCGATCCTTTTTGGGGAAATATTCAGCCGTTGTTTTGATTGCAGCAGGAAAATTACCCGCTTCACCTAATGCAAGGACAAACCGTGCAAAGATAAACATCGTTACACTTACGCTTGTAATTTTTCCGATATCATCGACCGTCTTAATTATTTGTCTCGCTTCTTCAAATCCAACGAACCAATGACCCGTCAACACGCCAGATGTGGCTATTCCGCACAACGCATGGAGACAGGCGCCGAACGACCAAACACCTATTGCCCACAGGAAACCTTTCTTCGTATCTAACCAATCAACTAAGCGACCTGCGAATAATAAACATATTGCATAAAAGATGGAAAAGAAGCCTGTAATTGTTCCATAGTCATTGTTAGTCCAGTGAAACTCAGGAGCGATAAAATCTTTCCACGATAATGATAAGACCTGACGATCCAGATAGTTTATCGCCACACTAAAAAAAAGTAACGTACAAATAACCCAGCGGTACTTCCCAATTTTTTGTGTCTCAGAATTGCCATCCATAACGCGCGTTCCTTTCGTTATTGGTGATTATTAATGTTATAATTGTAGCCACGATGTTACATTAGTTGCAACAGCGCTCCCTGTATATCCAAATTTTTCAGCTAAAACTTTTTCGGGTCCCGAAGCGCCAAAGCGTTCAATGCCCAGTACCAGCAATGGCTGACGAAATACATCCCCCCAGCCAAATCCTCGCGCTGCTTCTACGACTACTACACGCGCCGAAGCTGGTACAATTTCTTCCTGTTTTTCTTTACTCTGTTTTAGAAATAATTCTCTGCTTGGCATTGAAACGACGCGCACACTATAGTTAGCTTCTAACAAGGGTGCCGCTTCCATTGCAACTGGCACTTCAGAACCGCTTGCAACTAAAACAACATCAGCTTTATTTCCTTTCTCTTTTTTAAGAATATATCCGCCTTTTGCAAATTCTTCTTTCGTCAATGTTTTTTCGCGATTGACAGCTCCAACTTTTTGTCTTGTTAACATTAAAGCAGTCGGACCATCTTTCCGTCGCAGCGCATAAGCCCACGCTAATGCAACTTCTTGAGCATCACACGGACGAAGATTTACAAGATTCATAATCGCTCTTAAGGCTACAAGTTGTTCAACAGGCTGATGCGTTGGTCCATCTTCACCAACAAAAATACTATCGTGTGTAAAGACATAAACAACTGGAAGTTCCATTAACGCTGCAAGACGAATAGGCGGACGCATGTAATCTGAAAATACAAAGAAGGTTGCACCAAACGGAATAAATCCGCCGTAGAGCGCAATACCATTCAGAATAGAGCCCATGCCATGTTCGCGAATTCCAAAGTGAAAATTATTTCCACTAAATGAATTTTTTGAGATAGAAGATTTATTTTTCAATAACGTGTTTGTGGAAGGATGCAAATCGGCTGAACCTCCGACAAATTCCGGCAACAACGAAACTATCTTCTGCATTACTGTACCAGAAATAGAGCGGGTAGCCCCCGACGCCTGTGTTACACTTGCAAGAAGTTCTTCCTCAAGATTCTCGGGAAGTTCCCTTGCTTGTTGACGATGCCATTCCTTTGACAAATCAGGATTTGCTTTTTCCCAAGCCTGAAACTGAGCTTTCCAGCTATCGTATTCTTTCTTCAGTTCGTTAATTCTATTTTGAAAAAGCGTCGTAACTTCATCTGGCACATAAAAATCTTGCTCAGGCCAATGGAGATTTCTCTTTGCAGCCTTAAGCTCTTCAACTCCTAATGGAGCGCCATGCGCTTCTGCTGTATCCTGTTTTTCTGGAGCTCCAAAACCAATATGTGTTTTAGCAAGAATTAAGGTAGGCTTCTCTTTTTCTTTTTGTCCAGCTTCGATTGCTTGTGCAATTTGACTATAATTGTGTCCATCAATTTCGATGGTCTGCCATCCCAATGCCTGAAATCGTTTGGCAACATCTTCTGAAAAGGCAAGCTCGGTTTTTCCTTCTATCGTAATTCCATTGTTATCATAGAAGACTATTAAATTACCAAGTCCAAGATGACCCGCCAGCGATGCCGCTTCCTGCGTAACGCCTTCCATCATATCGCCATCGCCCGCAAAAGCATAAACATAATGAGCTCCAAAAATATTGTGTTGAGCTGCATTAAAACGAGCAGCCGACATTTTTGCCGCAATTGCCATACCAACCGCATTCGAAAATCCTTGTCCTAACGGACCGGTCGTTGTTTCGATTCCAGGAATCAATCCGTATTCCGGATGCCCAGCTGTTTTACTTCCCCATTGGCGGAATGATTTAAGATCATCCATCGTTACATCAAAGCCAGCAAGGTAAAGCAACGAGTACAACAACATCGAACCATGACCGCCGGAAAGCACAAAGCGATCGCGGTTAGGCCATTGCGGTTCTTGTGGATTAAATTTTAGATACTCCAACCAGAGAACAGCGGCACAATCCGCCATTCCCATTGGCATTCCGGGATGTCCGGAATTTGCTTTTTGAACGCCATCGGCAGATAAAAATCGAATTGTATTTGCAGCTGCTCGTAATTGTGCTTCATTCAACATCATAACTACACCTCGTTTCCTATAATTTGTGTAACATATTATTCTTCATTTGATGCAAATGGAAAGTATTCCTTTGCATTATAGTAACAAATATTCGACACCATCGTTCCAATTAGTTCAATATCGTTCGGAATCAAGCCAGCTTCCATCTCACGTCCTAAAATTTTGCACAATAACCGTCGGAAATATTCATGGCGTGAGTACGATAAGAAACTCCGTGAGTCAGTAAGCATACCAACAAACTGTCCCAATATTCCCATATTCGAGAGAGCTTCAATTTGCCTTTTCATTCCATCGAGTTGATCCAGAAACCACCAGGCAGCGCCATACTGAATCTTGCCAGGAATTTTTCCATCCTGAAAATTCCCTATCATTGTCGCCATCAACTCATTATCACGCGGATTAAGATTGTAGAGAATTGTTTTCGTAAGCTTATCCTGAGAATCGAGCCGATCTAAAAATTTTGCTAATGGTCGTGCAATTTCAAAATCGCCAATGGAATCGTATCCTGTATCGGGACCAAGAAGTTTTTTCATTCGGGAGTTATTATTCCGCAGCGCTCCTAAATGAAGCTGCTGAACCCATCCTCGCTCATAATCCATAATTCCAAATTCATACATCATTGCTGATTTGAATTTGCCAATTTCTTCTGGGGTCAGGGATTTGCCTTTCCGTGCATTCTGAACAATTTTTTGAACTTCTTTTTCCGTGTAATCATCTGCATAGGCAGTTTCAATCCCATGGTCCGATAAGCGGCAGCCATTTTCGTGGAAATAGGAATGTCGAACACGAAGAGCATAGATGAGCGTTTCGAAATCTTTTATTTCACAATTTGCAGCAGCTTCTAATTTATCGATATATGCATTGAACGCATCGATATCTTCTACCGCCATTGCTTTATCAGGACGCCATGCTGGAATGAGTTTTGTCTTCGTTTTCTTTTTCGTGTTCTCTTTATATGCTTGATGATATTCCAACGAATCAATCGGATCATCCGTCGTGCAGACAATTTCCACCTTCATTTTTTTAAGAATACCTTGAGTGGTAAAATCCTGCGTCGCTAATTTTGCATTACACTTTTCCCAAATTGTTTTCGCCGTGTCTTCGTTCAGCAACATTGTGTTGATGCCAAATGGCTTATTCAACTCAAGGTGAGTCCAGTGGAATAATGGATTGCGGATGGTCTTTGGAACTGTTCTTGCCCACATTTCGAATTTTTCCCAATCCGATGCAGCACCAGTAATATAGTATTCATCGACGCCACAGGTACGCATCGCACGCCATTTGTAATGGTCGCCGGCTAACCAGATACGCATCATGTTTTCGAATTGTCGATCTTCAGCTACTTCTTTGGGAGGAATATGACAGTGATAATCAATGATCGGCATCGGCTCGGCATACGTATGATAAAGTTGCGATGCTGTTTTTGTATCCAGCAAAAAATCAGGGTGCATAAATTGTTTCTTCATAATATATCCCTTTATATTGTGGAAATTTCTATCTGCATTCAATCCTGTTACACAATTTGTTTTTTAGCTGCTTTCACCCGGCTCGCCGAATTGTTTCCAACCATCAGATTGCCTTCAGAAGTGAATTATTACTTTCCAACAAATTATGATTTCAAAGCGCCATCGCTACATATTGCTCTATTCCATTGTGGAATATGCACGTCGTAAAGTATAACTATTTTTCTTTACCAATTCACATGGTAATATAAGTAATCGTCTGGAAAAATCGGCAACCAGTCCTTAGAAAATATTTGCAACTTGCTGGAGAATAGAACATTCTTTTTCCTATTTTGGGATCGGCTAGAAATCTATTCTCGCTTCCGTTATAGAATTACTAAAGAGCGACAATTTACTTAAAGGACTGCTTCCTTCATCAACAACTGCAACACCGACATGATCGCGTGGATGAATTTGGATCACCTGACGACTCATAAGTACTACACCTGAGCAAGATGAATTGCAAATCCGCCAATCTCGATATCGAGATAGACTGTCTGAAGCTTTCCGTCCTTCTCATTCTTTGTTTCAGGCTTGATACCGATGCCTTTACGACTGAGATATGCAACCGCTCGTTCAATCGAATTCGTTCCAATTGCAATGTGTCCGTGAGCTCCAAGATACTGCCGTTTTAATACTTCGAACTGAGCCCCGACAAAAATGGAACCTGTTGTAACATTCATCGGGAATCCAACTATGTTGAAAAGCTGTCCGGCAACATTCTCTGCTTCTTTTGCATCGGCTGTGTTAATACCTACATGGCGAAGTGAAAAGTTTAACATTTTGTTTATAGCTTGTGTTGCTCGACGAGTGATTTCATCATACTGATTATTTTTCAGTAAATCAGGTTTCACCATCCAGCTTCCGCCGCATGCAAGAACACGAGAAAAACTTAAATAATTATTGAGATTGGTCTCATCGATACCACCCGTTGGAATAAATGAAACCGAACGGAATGGACCGCTGATCGCTTTTAGATATTCAATCCCGCCATTTGCTTCAGCAGGAAAAAATTTGACAACATCAAGACCATACTCAACTGCACGACTCAATTCCGACGACGTTGCAATCCCTGGCGTTATAGGAATATTTTCTTTCAGGCAATATTCTACAATTGTTGGGTTTAGACCTGGTGTAACAATAAATTGTGCACCGGCGCCCCGTGCAGCTTTAACCTGCTCAATCGTCAATACCGTTCCAGCGCCTAATAACATCTCAGGGAATGTTTTTGCAATGCGCTCTATTGATTCACGCGCAGCTGTTGTACGAAATGTGACTTCTGCTGCCGGCAATCCGCCTTTCATCAACGCATCCGCAAGCGGTTCTGCATCATCGGCTCTTTCTAAAACAATAACCGGTAAAATTCCAATTTGCCCAATTCTTGTGAATATCTCTTTCATACTTTTCCCTTCATAATAAAATGCTACAGCAACTCTTTCATCGAGAATCCATCCATATCTTCGAATACTTGATTCTCACCGCCCATAGCCCAGATAAAACTATAATTTTTCGTACCAGCGCCAGCATGGATTGACCAAATAGGGGAAAGCACTGCTTGTTCATTTCTCATAATTATATGCTTTGTTTCAGAAGGTTTTCCCATCAAATGAACAACGAGCGAATCTGGATCGAGATTAAAATACATATACACTTCCGAACGTCGCTGGTGCGTATGCGGCGGCATTGTATTCCAAACGCTTCCTTCCGCAAGCTCTGTCAATCCCATCACCAATTGGCAACTTTTGACTCCGCGAACATGGAAGTAGCGATTGATCACTCTATCATTTGCTGTTGCAAGACTTCCTAAATGTTCGTGTTCAGCTTGTTCTATTGTAACATGGGTCGTCGGATATTCTCTATGGGCAGGATAGCTTACAAAATAGAATTTTGCCGGCTGTTCCTTACTTGCGCTTGCAAATATTATTTCTCGTGAACCACGCGAAATATACAAGCCATCTTTATGAGCCATTGAGTACGATGTTCCATCGACTGTGATTGTACCTTTGCCGCCAATGTTGATAACTCCAATTTCTCGGCGTTCTGTAAAATACTCCGCAGCCATTTCTTTCTTACTGCTCTGTAACTGAAGAGAACTTTTTACCGGAACCGCTGAGCCAGTGATAGAACGATCGATATCGGAATAAACCATTGGAATTGTATCCGGTGCAAATAATGTATCGATGACAAAAAGTTTCCGTACCTCTTCGGTTGACATATGCCGAAGACTGTTTGGATCAGTTGAAAAACGTACTTCCATCGTTACCATCCTTTCTTACTTATTCCCAATGAATAGCGGCTTTATATGACGATCGAACAAATTCTCTATTACATTCGATTCAATAACCTGGCGCGCAGATTTAAGCGCCGAGATGTACTCATCTCCCATTTCTGCCGCTACACGGAATGAAATATGAACAAGTTGACGAAAATCTTTGTTGAACTTTGGATCCTTTTGATTGTGCTTCAACGTACTCACAAACTCTTCTGAACTCCATTTGGCAACATCTGCGGGCTTCGGTAAATTGCTAACATTGATATCAACAACGGTTTCATAAGGTTTTCTGAGTTCTTCGATTCGCTCATACGCCTGACTATAAATTTTCTTCGCAATCTGCAAACCTTGAGCATCCGCCGCAAGTCCAATCACTTCTTCCAGCCAGGTCGTGCCTGCCGTTTTCAAATGCACGCCGGCATTATATTTCATAAGATGTTCGTGGATATGTGGATAGAGTGAAAATTTATCGCTGCCAGAGTGGACTGAGAGTTTCAATTCTTCCGGCAAATAGAATTTTTCTTTTGCAATATCGATAACAGCGATATCGCTACGGAATTCGCGCGAGAATGCATTCACATCGCCAACATAATCAATGCCTTTGAGAAATTCTCCTGAAAATTTCGGAGCAACTGTCTGCACTTTTACTCCGTAATGCGCAAGTCCCGCCAGGAAAAGATACAATTCAGGCGGCGTTTGAGGCTGTGTTGCTTCATCGACAGATACTTCTGTAATAAATTTCCCATCGCCTTTGCGATCTTTGATATATTCATAAATTCTTACAGCTTCAAGTAGTCCAGCAAGGTACTTTTGTGTAAACCGATGTAAATCCTCATTTGTAAGAGTGATCTCAGCATCCAGCGCAGGATGTTTCAATGCGCCTAATGCAGGCTGGAGAATCTCGATAAATTTTTTGCTTTCGCCTTCGCTTGCCGGTCTTCCAATAAAATCCGCAACATCGAGAGTAAAGAAATTGCAATCGGCAAGAAAACGGTCAACTGTTTTAATCCCAATATGATCGGCATCGACAAAATATGGCAATTTCCAATTCTCGGATTTTACAGCTTCATCGGCTTCAGTCCGCGTCGATGATGGCTCGGTGCCAATAATTGTATGCTCTCGATTGGATTTGTTCCAGACAGGAATCACTTCAACGCCATAATCTAAGGCTTTTTTCATCGCTCTTACTTGAGCTTTCCCTTCCATACCAAACCGATCGCCAATTCCCATCGAAAAACGTCCTAATTTCAATCTTGCATTGTCCATATTCTTTACCCTTTCATTTTAAGATGAATAGAATGCGAATAACAAAGTAATTTATTCGCTGGTAATTACAGCAAAAATTTTTGTTGCATTGATTATGAAAATATTTCCAGAAAAACACAGCGCCAATAATGCTACTGCCACTAACGTGTGTTTAAGATACAACTAAATAGTGTTTTTTTCTACAAAAATTAGAAAAATATTTACACTTCTTTTATGATTTGAGGGATTACTCTGGAAGAAATTTAGATACCAAATCTTACTCTCACAAATGGATGATACTTCGATGGAACGAAGTAAACTTATTTGAGTATCATAATGCGATGAGTAGTACGAGCGCCATTCCATTCCATTACACAATAATATACGCCCGATGGAAAACGACTGCCATCGAATGGAATAGTTACTACTCCTTGTGCATTGACATTGCCTTCGAATAAAGTACACACTTTTTGACCAATTGTGTTGTATAAATTCAAAGTCGCGCGACCGCTAAGTGGAACCACAAACTCAATTTTTGTACTTGGATTGCAGGGATTGGGATAATTTGAAATAATTGGGTTCTCGACATTTCGTTCTATTTTTACTTCAATAACATTCGAGTAGTTGATGCTTCCATCTCCATCTATTTGCCGAAGCCGATATTGAAAACTTCCTGAAGTTACATCTTTATCAACAAATGAATAAGAATGAGGAATAGCAGAGGTTCCCGATCCTTGCGCAAAGCCAATTTTCTCCCACTCATCATTCCTTTCTTTCTTTCGCTCGATGTCAAATCCAATACAGAATGTTTCAGTGGCTGTTTTCCATTCAATAAGTACTCCGCCGCTTTGCACAGTAGCGTGGAATGTCGTAAGCTCGACCGGTAAAACTCCTTTTCCATCTTCTGTTCCATAAGAGACATCGTGCGGCAATCGTGTCGAGACGAGACGATATTTTGGATCTCCAATCACAACATCCATCCAGGAAATCGAAGGCGCTGATGCAAAGAATGATTCCGCTACCGTGTAACCATCCCCATACATCTGAAAGAGAATGCTTACATCCGTCATTGCGCTGGAATATGGTTCATACACATATCCTTTAACGGCAGAAGCTCCCTCAGCAATCAAATCCGCTACAAGAGATTGTCCGTACGTTGGGGGATAATTAAATGTGCGCCCAGAGGTTGATACATACGTTTCCGCAATTGCCCCCGGAAGCCATGTAAAATGTGGAATTGCATTAGTTGTGTACAAAGATTGATTCCGATCGTTACTTCCCCAGCTTACATAACCAAGCACATTTGTTATATTCGTCAGGAACTGTGTTGTTGTATCCAACACCGTTGAACATTGACGACTTTGTAATTGAAGAGCCGCTTTTTGCATGTTAGTATTTAAGTACAGAATCGACGAATTCCATGTTGGATCTTGATCAAACACAAATTGAGCATTCGATGGAATTGTAGCTGGAATGTTAGCGGTAGCCTCGACGTATCGAAGGATATCCTCTGCGCTATATCCATCCAAACGAGTAACAAGATAAATTCCATACTTCGCTCTGGAAAAGTCATCGCTCTTTTTATAGTATGGCGAAATACTTCTGCCCACCGTTCCTATCATCGTTGCATATTGACCAAGGATAAGCATAAGCTCGCTTTCCACTGAAGCATTTGCAGAGCTATTAGTATGAGACACTTTAAGAGGCATTCCTTTAGTTGTTACAAGATAATTTATGCTGTCCTTTAAATTCCGACTGATAAGAATTGCCTCTACCTGTTGACGCAAATTTTCAAAGGTAATACTATCGATTTCTTCATTCGTCGAAGTTGCAATACGAATAATGTTGTTTTCTGGAATCCCTCGATGCTCTGCGAAGTAAGTTCCAATTTGTTCCGATATCTCACTATTTTGATTTATGATAACAGCTACATCTCGATACGTTGCAGTTTGACCATTGCAAACATTCCATAGTGCAACGAGCGTCAACAATAATACAAATTTCTGTTTCCAAAGCGCTAACATAACTTTTCATTCCCTTTCGGAATGAGAATTCTTCAAGCGCTTTGCCAAATTATGCGCAAAGTGGAATTTGAACGGATGCTTATAGAATTTCTATTTTTAGCACAAAATCAAAAGAAAAGGATGAGTTATGAAGACAAGATGGCACTCGATAAATCCGTAGAATTTGTATTTTCTACAATCTATTGCACTTCAAAATTGGAAGATGAGATAGGAAGTTGAAACAGAGATGTTCTTAAGAATATTTTCGAGAAAAATTTTGCTTCCACTTGTTTGAGAGACGGAGAGTTACAATGTGACTGTCGCTACACCTTCTACTGTCTCTGTTATCTGAGTTATGCGTCCAAGCGAGTCTCGCTCATACGCCGTCTGAAAGACGACGCTACTATTACTTCGCTGTATAACCGCGAAGCTCGCCAGGTGTATTATAACTCTTACTCGTGGTTACATTCCCGTATTCATCATAATCAAAACGAGAGATTATCTCTCCGCTAGTTGCATTTATGACCATCCTTGGACTCCCTAAATGATCCGTCGCTACTCGGTAGATAGCGCCTGATTTTACTATATACTCAGATACATTCTCCTTCGTTGCATAGACGAAAACTGATGACATCATTATCTCAAATTTATAGGATTTTCCTCATCTGTACACCATCGCATCGGATTGTTTACAATATAGTCCCGTATATTCTCCAATTCCTTATCACTGCGAATTATCCGATCATAAAACCGTGTCTGCCAACGAAAATAATTCCATCCATTACGTCTGCATATTGTTGTAACTGCTGCCTTATATGTTCTGATAATTACAGATATTGTTCCCTTCCGGGGCGATAACCTTGTAGGGACGTTCAATTGAACGTCCCTACCTGATTCCTTGATTATTATTATTCCGTGAACATGGTTCGGCATAATTGCATATTCATCTAATTCTACATTCGAGAAATGTTTAGGTATATCTAACCAGCATTGCTGTGCTATCTCTCCCATGAATGTTAATTTCACCTCTCCCTCTCTGACATCCCCCAGAAAACATTCACGATTATATGTACATATTGTTACAAAATATTCACCAGGATTTGCATAATCGTAATCTCTTAAGCGTATTATTTTCCGTTGTCGTGCTATCATCCTTTGCCTTTAAACACCTATCCACCTTTTTTCAATCGTAATCCCTCGCACCAAATCTTGTTAGCTTTGTCTGGCTGTCATACAAACCACCTGTCCCGCTAAAAAACAGCGGGATTTCGGTCTTGTTATAGTTTATAATTGTGACCTCAACATAACCAAATGGCTGGAAATCGGGGTTGGTATTGTAAGTTACGTTTCCATATTCATCGTAGTCAATCCGTTGTGAAACACTTCCATTAGAGGCATTCACAACAAGTCTAATACTTCCTAAGTGATCAGTAATCAACCTATAGATTGTATTACTCTTTATCATATATCCGCCTGCAAATCTTGCTGTGATGTTTCCTGTGCTATCGAGTTCGGCTACCGGCGTTAGCTGTCCTGAGTATATCCACTTCTTAACTATCTGTCCGTTGAGCTTCTTGCCTATCCTCCGATTCTGGCCATCTATAATGTAATCAATTCTGTCTTTGTTCGGTAGAATGACTGTTATCAAATTTCCAAAGTAATCGTAGGTGTATCGTGTCGTGTCGCTTCCTTCTACTTTCATCCTCAACTCAACGTTTGGTGTGTAGAGATATTGAGTAGATGAGATGTTGAGATTTTGAGTAGTTGAGATTGAGAGAAGCCGATCTTGCGCGTCATAAACACCAGAGTCAACCTTGGTTGGTGTCCAATGACTCAATCTGTTCCCATTGGCATCCTAGGTATATTCAGATAATAGCGTGGCGTTCTTCCAAAATATCTCTAACTCGCCAACTTTGGTGCAACAATATTTATTTATTGAAGAAAAACAAGCATTTTCTAATAAAAACTTATTATAAACATTATCATTGATATTAATCCACAAAATAAAGTTATAATAATGCCTCTTTTCCAATATTTCCAACCTTTTTCAGTAAAATATTCCCTCTTTGCAAATGGTCCCATAACTAATACTTGTGAAATAGTTATATTTTCAGATAGGAAAGAAAAAGATCTAAACTGTAAGAAAATTCCAAATCCTCCGCCAATTATCAAAACCATAAAACTTACTATCTCCATATTAATCTCCAATTTTTTTCTCAATTCATGGTATTTTAATCATGGTCAAAACTACAGGTAATGGTAAAGCTGGTGTAGCTATAGCATCTGCCGTAAAATTAAATGAACCACCTGCACCAAAGCCAGCATTAAAACCTGCACCTATTGGAACCCAATTATTTTTTGGACTATCGAATACAATATTTGCTCCAACAGCTGCACCTACTTCTAATTCAACTGTGTTTTGATTACCATCTTTGCAAGGATACGGTTGAAACGATTCTAAAGAACCTTTTTGTACTGATGCTTCTACACCAATACTTGCGTTAAATCCAACACTTGGACCTACACGAGCAAATGCCATTGTTGTGCTTAAATCTGATAAACTTATTGCAAAACCAAATTCCCAATTGATTCCTAAATGTGCAAATGCAACTGCACCAGAAAATGCAATTGATAGCACACCTCCATTACTTTGTTTTCCATTACTATTTATTTGTTGAAATCCTAAAATATCAAAATAGTTCACCGGCTCATTCAAACAATATTCATACAAATTACTTTGCATTCCTTTAAACCCAATCGGGTCCTTACTCGTCCACCTGCCGATTGTTGCATCGTAATCCCTCGCACCAAATCTTGTTAGCTTAGTTTTAGTTTCATACAATCCACCACAGAAGCCAAACGGGGTAAAGTCAGGGTTGCTGTCGTAGGATACATTCCCATACTCATCGTAATCTAGTCTCTGCATCACTGTTCCTGTTGCAACATCTATCACCAAGCGCACTGAGCCAAGGTGGTCGGTAATGAGCTGATATTTGCTGCCGTCTTTTCGCGTTTGCAGCATAATCCCTAAACCCAAAACGCAAATATATAAATAAGCACATTAACTACTTACACAACAATCATTTTCCGTGCGATATATTTATTATCTCTCCATTCTTTTTCCTAACCACAATCTCAGCAACTCCTCCCCAAAAAGAATCTCTAGGTAAACTTCCATATACAACCCAATAGCCATTTCTTTCTACTGCTGTAAATGGCCTCTCCCTCTCTATGACATCCTTCCCATATACTCGCGACAAAATAATAATAGCAATCTCCACTGCAGTTATGGAATCAGGTATTACCCCTTCTGTAGGTATGTAATTATATTCTTTCTTCTCCAAAACTCTCGTAAGGTAATAATTTAGATAGTAATCTCTAAACCAAGCTCTTTTTGTACTATCAACTTGTGCAATTGAAATACTAAACCAAAAATTAACAAATAATACGATCACAATTACATAATATCTACACATTATATTCCTCCTCTCTACTATAAGCAATCACAAGGTACTTCTCCTTCCTTCTTTTTAGGATATGGAAGATTTCTTACTTCCCACGTCTTTGGATTAAACATCTTGATTATTCCTTTCGGTGTCCCCAAATATGAATTTCCCTTTATCACTTCAACTGAAACGTAAATATCCGAACCAGAAAAGTTCTCATTATTCCAACCAACTGTTCTCCTGCCATGCGTATGATATATCGCAACTGCATTAATAGGTCGCCTTATTGCACCACCACTCTCTGATAACTGTATAGGCTCTGTATATGAATATGTCCCATTCTTATTTTTTATAATGAATCCCCCATACTCACGCCCTTCTTTTATTGATTGGTAATTGATAGCATTTATGGCTTGAGCACCAGCAATCTCTTCATTCGAATAACATCTCTTCTTTAATCCAGTAGGATCAATGAAGTTTATTGGATCATTGAGACAATAAACATATACGTTACTCACTCCCCCTCCAAACCCTATCGGGTCTTTTGCTGTCCATCTTCCTGTCTCCGCATCGTAATCTCTTGCACCAAATCTTGTTAGCTTTGTCTGGTTATCATATAAACCTCCACAGAAACCAAACGGGGTAAAGTCAGGGTTGCTGTCGTAGGATACATTTCCATACTCATCGTAATCCAGACGCTGCATTACTGTTCCTGTTGCAACATCCACTACCAAGCGCACTGAGCCAAGATGATCTGTAATGAATTGATATGTTGCGCCGCCTTTTATCATATAGTTGCCTGCAAATCTTGCAACGATGTTGCCTGCGCTATCGAGCTCCGCTACCGGCGTTAATTGTCCTGAGTATATCCACTTCTTAACTATCTGCCCGTTAAGCTTCTTGCCGATCCTGCGATTCTGTCCATCTATAATGTAATCAATACGGTCTTTGTTCGGTAGAATGACTGTTATCAAATTTCCAAAGTAATCGTAGGTGTATCGTGTCGTGTCAGTTCCTTCCACTTTCATCCTTAACTCACCGTTTGGTGTGTAAAAGTATTGTGCATCTCCATAACTCAGCATTCTATCCTGTGCATCGTAACTGCCACTATCTACTCTGCTCGGTGTCCAATGGCTTATACGATTACCATTGGCATCATAACTACAATCGGACATTTATCCAAATCGGTCATTGCATGACTATAGGAATATCGAAGTCAGCTTACGAGTTTTCCACATCTTTCTATTACACTGATACAATATTTTTCTTATTCTCTATCGAATAATTTGAGCTAATATAACCCCAGCTAAGCAAGATACAACAATCAATATTGTAATTATAATCTTAATATATTTGGGCTTTAATTGAGAAGATGTTACCGGTAGAAATTTGGAAAGATATTCAGCTCCATCACGGCACCAAATCCACCAAAGTAAAAGCCCATAACACGCAATTACAACTATTAACCATCCAATCTTCGAAATATTAAACCCACCCTCTTCAAAAACATAAAATGGCGTTTCATAGCCGCCACATAGTTGAATGATCTGTAGCAGGATAGACGGTATTCCAATAGCAACTGCTACACGAAATTTGAACTTCTTAATCTCATCTTTTGTTACTTTGATCCATTCGAGCTTATATTCACTAATATCAGGATATGCTAAATACATAATAAAAAACCATAATACCGCATGCAAAAACCAGAAATATTTCAGTATAATCATATTACTCATTTCTCATATTGAATTTGAGATCTTGAAATAACAACTTTCGTTAAAAGATTACCGAATGCTAAACAAATGGCTCACCACAAAAATCACATTTTTTTCTTGTACAAGCTGTTCTCATAGCAAATTTGAACTTCCCCCACTTATATTTATGCAATCCTACAGGCCTGTTACATTTTGGACATTTGAATTTTGAATCAAGATATTCAATAAGAATAGTAAATGGAAGTGCCAACAAACCAAATATTACGTGAACAGTTCCTCCAAGAATACCTAATGCAAACACACCAAATGGAAAAAAAACAAACCACAACAAATTCCTTCTTGTTCGAATACGCATAGGAAAAATCCTTTTATTTATGGCACGGGTCTTTTTTGCCTATTCCAAATAATTCACTCAGACTTCGGAAAGCGTTTTTTAGTGCTTTTCCAATGTCGGCAAAAGTGAACGTACCAGTCGTTGTAACAGATGATGATGCTCCAAGACCAGGACCAAAAGATACAAATGCACCATTAAAGCCATTAACATCAGATGATATTGTTCCCGATCCTTGTAATGCATTTATATCTAAATTTAAACTTGTACCCTCAAGTTCTCTTAATGCAAATCCTGCTCCGATACCAACCCCAACATTTGCACCTCCAGACAAACCAATTGTACCATAAAACCCTGATTCTGAGAGATTACCCATATCAACAACAATTCCAATACCAGCCTCTATCCCAAAGATCCCAGTCAAATCACCTTCTAAACCGATGTAAATATCTTGTGTCCCAAGTAAATCGAGTTTGTTTATCGGATCATTTACTACATACTCATACAAATTACTCTGTTTCCCTGCAAAAAGAATTGGGTCTTTACTCATCCATCTTCCCGTTTCAGCCTCATAATCCCTCGCACCAAATCTTGTTAGCTTCGTCTGGCTGTCATACAAACCACCTGTCCCGCTAAAAAACAGCGGGATTTCGGTTTTGTTATAGCTTATAATTGTGACCTCAACATAACCAAACGGCTGGAAATCGGGGTTGGTATCGTAAGTTACGTTTCCATACTCATCATAATCTATCCTCTGCATTATTGTTCCTGTTGTAACATCCACCACCAAGCGCACTGAGCCAAGATGATCTGTGATGAGGTGAAAGAAATTAATTTTTTCAATCCCAATAACTTCGACCGCGCTTTAATTCTAATTCAATTCTATTACCATTCTTCAAAGTTAATACACCAACTAATTTCTCCTTCGATATTTTTCCTATAAACCTTCCTTCATCTAACGAAGGTGACGGAATTGAAAATTTGACTGTATCGTTCTCGATTATTGGTTCTATAAGGATTAAACTATCAGGCTCGCCTTCCGCTGCTTGAAACGTTCCTTCATACCCATATCTTGTATAAACAATTCTGATTTCAAATCCAGATAAATCTCCCGACTCATCAAAATATTGCAAATTAGTAAATGTGCCTGTTGCTTTATTTTGAGCTAAACAAAAGTTAACACAAAAAAATGCATAGGCTAAAATAACAATATAAGTTTTCATAGATTTCTTCCCTTTTTATGGACAATTACAATTCACTCCTTGCTGATATTCTTGTTGTGCTTGACGTATTCGTGCCGTTCTATCTCCAGGATCAAAATAAAAATGCCAGTTTTCCGGACGAGTATGCCAATTACCACCCCAACTAATTCCAGCGTGATACGCATTTTGAACAACAGTATTTTGTTGCTGTGCGGTTAATTGACCCCATTTAATATCCACAGCAAATCCTGCTTCATGTAAACTGGATCCAGCAGGTGCAGGGGCGATAGCATTAGGATCGTTCTGGAGATCCCGTTGTCTTGCCGTTGTCCTAAATCCACTTGTGAAAGAGACATTTATTCCCGCTGCAGCATTTGCATTAATCCAATTCCTGATTAAGGCACCAAATGCTTCATCAAGATAGGTATTTCCCATTCCCGGAAGATTAATTCTACAGAGCCTTAACCCTGAAGGATCAACAAAGTTTATCGGATCATTGAGACAATAAACATATACGTTACTCACTCCCCCTCCAAACCCTATCGGATCCTTACTCGTCCATCTTCCGGTCTCCGCATCGTAATCTCTATATCCAAACCGCACAAGTTTGGTTTGTGCATCATACAATCCACCACAGAAGCCAAATGGCTGGAAGTCGGGGTTGGTATCGTAAGTTACGTTTCCATATTCATCGTAATCCAGGCGTTGCATCACTGTCCCTGTTGCAATATTTATTACAAGCCTTACACTGCCTAAATGATCTGTTATGAGTTGATATGTTGCGCCGTCTTTTATCATATAGCTGCCTGCAAATCTTGCGGTGATGTTCCCTGCGCTATCGAGCTCCGCCACTGGCGTCAGTTGTCCTGAGTATATCCACTTCTTAACTATCTGTCCGTTGAGCTTCTTGCCTATCCTCCGATTCTGGCCATCTATAATGTAATCAATTCTGTCTTTGTTCGGTAGAATGACTGTTATCAAATTTCCAAAGTAATCGTAAGTGTAGAAAGTTGTGTCGCTTCCTTCCACTTTCATCCTCAACTCACCGTTTGGTGTGTAGAAATATTGCGCATTGCCGTAGCTCAGCATTCTATCCTGTGCATCGTAACTGCCACTATCTACTTCGCTCGGTGTCCAATGGCTTATACGATTTCCATTGGCATCGTAGGTATACTCGGATATCAATGTGTCGTTTCTCCATACTTTCCAGAGTCTTCCAGCGATATCGTATGCATAGCTCTTCTTTACCTGCTTCCCTTGTAATATCCATTGCTCCAACTTTCGTTAGCAAGCCATCATTATCATACGCAAAATCTATTGTATGACTTATTTAATCTTAGAGAGATTACCAAATGTTGTTATGAAACATTATTAATTATCCTCTTTTACCAACATTGTCCTAACAGAAGCATTATCAATAATTAACCACTGAGCTTTATACCTGCCTGCACCGTCAGAAAATATTCCAGATATTAAAAATCCCCCTTCGACTTGAATTACCGAAAAATCCTTTTCATCTGGTTGATTAAACCAAGGATCATACATACAAGAGACATCTAGTGGTATTATTTCCCCATTAACCTTAGCTTGAGCTTCCAATAGAATGTATTTTGGCATTTCCCAATCCGTACCAAAAACAGGTTTATCATCGATCAATATTACTCCCTCCCATTTATCAAAAGGTGATGCTGGCCTTCCACGTTTAATGGTATGTTGCGTTGAATCAAACGGCATGGCTTTAAGAGAAAGTATAATATTACATCCTAAGTTTAGATCGGCTCTCTCAATAAAATTATCAACCGAATCGCAACTAACATTATTTTGATTAGGTTTTGAAAACTGCGATAAAGCTGTTGAACTAACATAAATAAATAAGCACACGAATAATGATTGTTTAATGATTATTAAATTTGTTCGCATACTTTTCTCCTAATATTGTACATACAAATATACCATGGGGGTTCCAGCTTCAAAATATGGCTTTACCTGATTATAAAAATCTTCTGATACAGAGCATAAAACACCAATGCAGCCTTCGGTACCTTCAGGTGGGGCATCTGGATGAATTCTTAAATAATCTCTTCCAGGTGCATCACTTAAATCAATACTCCATCCCATTTCTTCACCAGGACAAACCATCCCTTTCATTGTTCTTCGTCTCAGATTAGTAGCTTCATATATACCTTCTGGTAACCGACCTTTTCCATATGGTCCAGATATTGCTGGATACATTCCAATAATAATTCCATTCCCAACATTTGTTTTAATAGTTAAAGTATTGCCATTAAATGTCATTACAATGTTTGAAGGACTTTCTTGACCATATATAACTTGAAAGCCCTTTCTATCGAACAGGTTAATCGGATCATTCAAACAATATTCGTACAAATTTGAAACGCCGCCTCCAAATCCTATCGGGTCTTTCGCTGTCCATCTTCCCGTTTCAGCATCATAATCCCTCGCACCAAATCTTGTTAGCTTTGTCTGGTTATCATATAAACCTCCACAGAAACCAAACGGGGTAAAGTCAGGGTTGCTATCGTAGGATACATTTCCATGCTCATCGTAATCCAGGCGCTGCATCACGGTTCCTGTTGCAACATCCACTACAAGTCGTACGCTTCCTAAATGATCTGTTATGAGTTGATATGTGTTGCCATCTTTTATCATATAACTACCTGCAAATCTTGCTGTGATGTTCCCTGTGCTATCGAGTTCTGCCACTGGCGTTAATTGTCCAGAGTATATCCACTTCTTAACTATCTGTCCGTTAACCTTCTTGCCAATCTTGCGATTCTGTCCATCTATAATGTAATCAATTCTGTCTTTGTTCGGTAAGATGACTGTTTTTAAGTTTCCAAAGTAATCGTAGGTGTAGAAAGTTGTGTCAGTCCCTTCCACTTTCATTTTTAACTCACCATTTGGTGTGTAGAAGTATTGCGCATTACCATAACTCAGCATTCTATCCTGTGCATCGTAACTGCCACTATCTACTCTGCTCGATGTCCAATGGCTTATACGATTTCCATTGGCATCATAAATATAGACAGAAACTAATGTATCATTTCGCCAGACTTTCTCTAACCTGCCTGCGATATCATAACTATACCTCTTGACTGTTGCTACACCTTCTACTGCCTCTGTTATCTGAGTTATGCGTCCAAGCGAGTCTCGCTGGTAATTTGTACCGAAGATTGTGTTTGTGCCATATTTTGCATGGTAACTTGCAAGTTCTCCAAGTGTACTATAACTCTGACTCGTTGTTACATTGCCTAAAGTTGTTCCACTGATTCTGCCTGTTGCTGCTTCCCTTGTAATATCCATTGCTCCAACTTTCGTTAGCAAGCCATCATTGTCATACGCAAAGTCTATTGTATTATTGCCATTGATACTCTGGCTCGTTACTCTCAGGTTTTCATCGTAGGTTACCGAGACTGTGCCAACAACTCCACCTCGCCACGTTACACTCGTCGGTAATGTGCCATCGTAGCTGTAAAGCAACGTATCTTCTGGCGAAATTAGTGTATCCAGAGTGCCTGTTATTGGATTATAGCCAAAGGTTAATGCTCCTCTGTCGAATAGTATCTTCTTCGGTCTGCCAACAGGTCCGCAACTACCACAGCCTGTACTATCATAGAGTGTCTCTATTACTCCTCCATCCGGTCGAATGACTCGCACTACATCTCTATCCTTGTTATACTCATAGCGTGTGTTCAATGTATCCGTTCCTAATACTGGCGGCGCATAGAGTGTTGTCAAATCTACTTTGTTATACTCAAAACCATGGGCTGGTCTTGCAGGCGGTATGAGCGTTGTCAGGTTCCCATTTGCATCGTAGGTGTAAAGTATCTCGTGCCCATCGGGCAATACTTGCCGGGTTATTCTGCCTACCGAGTCGTATTCAAATCTCGATACTCTTTGAATCGGATCTGTTGCTGTGGCAAGCCAGCCTCTATTGTCGTAAGTATAGCTTGCCGTGCGTCCAGCTTGTGTTACAGTGATAAGTTGTCCTTTTGGATTGTAGCTGTAATAGGTAGCTTCTATACCAGGAATCGAGTCTTTGATTACTCTGCCTTTCTCATTTATCCAGCTAAAGGTTTCTCTGCCTTCAGGGGAAATAGATCTGAAGAGCTTATTTGCTCCATCCCAGATTGTTTTATACACCCTGTCATTAACAACAACCGAGTCTGTTAGTCCAGTTACTTCCATGCCGGTCATTTGAGAGATAGTACGGTATTGTTCAACTCTTGATTCTAAACCGCTTGGTAATGTGGTAATTGTTGTTGTAAGTGGGGCTTGCATACCAAAGCGTGGGTCGGGTGAGTACTCAGTCTTTATTGTTGTACCATCGGACAAAATACTAGTTATTGTGCCATCACCTGGAATTATGTCAACAGTTGTTCGACCAGCTTCATCTGTTGAAGTTCTTTTTATTCCGCCTATTGGTAAATTCTCCAATCTGTATTTGCTCTGTCTGCCTTCAGCAGTTTTCACAGATATTTCAAAACCAGTGGAAAACTGAGACCGATCAAGTGCTGTAAAACCGCCTGCTGGATCCATATCCAGAACTAATCTTCCAACAGAATCGTAGAGGAAAGAATGAACATTACCATTCGCATCTGTAAAACTTGTCATTAAACCATCTTGTGTAAATGTGTAACGAAATAATTCACCAGCTGGATTACGTATCGAAGAAATCAGTCCAACGCTATCAAGCACGATGTCCGTTTTTTGTCCATATGGTGAAATGAATGATTGCAGTCTCCCTTGCCCATCCCATTTTATTGTAGTAGCAAGGCTGTCTACATCCAAAATGGATTGTAGATGTCCGGTCGTATCGTATATAAATGAGTATAAACGAATACCTGTTAGTGCATCAAATGTCTTCATATGCCTTCCGTTTTCATCAAAGAAATATAGTTCGCTCCCATCTGAAGATGGAATGAATTTTTCAGTTAGCGTTGTACCCTGAAAAACCGGCTCAATACGAACTATCCAATGATAAAATTCTTCATCATAAAATGATGTTAATGATGTTATTGACGCATCACAAACAGTGTTGTTATCCGTGGATACGTATACAACTCCATCATTGCTAACTGCAATATCTTCAAGCCTGCCAAGGCTTGTTCGTTTAGCTGACCCACCCTCTACATACTCAAAACCTTTAATACTGCCTGCTAGTGTTCCAGTCCTTCCGTTTGGCTTGACATAGCGTACAACATTATAATCTACATCACAAATATAAACAATACCATCACGACCTATTGCAACATCAAAAGGACCACCCATTTGAACTTCACTTGCTCTGCCACCATCTTCTGAAAATCCGAATTCTCCATTTCCTGCAAATCTTATAATGACACCGCTTTGGTTCACAAGACGTACACAATTATTCCAATAATCCGCAATATAGACTTTACCATCACAGCTAACTGCAATACCTTCAATATCTCCCAACTGAGCCAATGTCGCTAATCCACCATCGCCGGAATATCCAAATTCACCTGTCCCTGCTACAGTTGCAATATAACCATTTACATCTATCCGACGAACACGATAATTACCAGCATCAGCAATAAATATCGCTCCATCAGGACCAAGCTCTACATCAGTTGGATAAGATAATTGAGCCTGCGTTGCCAATATGTTATCCCCATTGTATCCACTTGAACCGGTACCTGCTATTGTTGTAATAATACCGTAAGGATCAACTTTGCGAATAACATGATTATTTTGATCAGCAATATATACTGTTCCATCTTCATCGACTACCAACCCTGTAGGTGAGTTTAACTCTGCATTTACAGCAGGACCCCCATCACCTGAATAACCGCTATTACCGTTTCCTGCAAGAACAGAAACATAGCCTGTTGTACAACGTCTGTAGACCCTATTATCGAAACTATGTGTAAAGTAAATGGTTCCATCATTCCCAATAGCAACTTTTTGAATACCATTCCCTTCTGTTCCATTTACTTTGGTAATCTTAGGACCGTAATAATCAGCCGATTCTATTCCTCCACTTCCATAGTAGATTGTCCTACTATTCGGATCGTATATGTGATGAATACCTATTGAAAATCCTCCAAGATTGAAAGGCAATGCACTATTTCTCCCTACCATTCCAGTAGATATCTTTTTGGTTCCTCTAATGAAACTAAAAGTAGATGTATCAGGATAACATTCCTCCGAAGTTACATATCCAGCAAATTCAGCATCGCTACCAATAATAATATAGAAAAATCGGTCATAACACTTTTTATGAAGACGATAAAAAATCTTTGTATAGTATGTTATTTCAACTGTATATGGTTGCTCACCCTGTATTTCCCGACCATATGCATCCTTTCCATCCCATAAATAATCACAAATAATGTTTTCCCCCGGTTGGTACCTATAATTGCTGGTTTGACCTGCAATTTGAATTTTCACATCTATCCATTGAAGATTTTGAGAAACATTCTCCTGCGTTAATGGAATGCTGATTCTATTTGCCTCTTTGTATCCATCCGTTCGTTTGCTATCATAACATAGGTCAATGGGGGTGCCATTGATAGAAACGATCTCACCAAGTAATTGATCCTGGACGCGAATAATGGAACCACCTTTACAATTGCCTTTTGGATCTTTCGGTTTATTTGAATTTGCATCTGGAAGCCCACTGGTAGTTTGGTCTTGCGAAATTTCATACTGACTAACCCATAATGCATAATTTAAATCGCAAGGTGAGAAATGCTCAATCTGAGCACGCCATAGCGTTTGTCCAACAGAATACATTTCCGTGAGTTTTTCGAGCTCTTTACGATCAAAAAGTGCTGCTAAAAGAGAATCTTGAGGCTCGGCAATATCATCTCCATTGAGATCAATTTGTGCCAAACCATCCACTATGCCTACGATTTTCATAATAAAACCATTTGGTGATGGAATCCACATACCGCTCTCTCTATCATAAAACCCTACAGGAATAATTGTACCGACAGGAAATCCAAGAAAATTTTCTAAATATAAAGAAACGGGTTTATCAAATATAACTTCTCCTGCTTTCGCTGCAATCGCTTCATCTACGCTTAGCTCGACACAATAAGTATAAGCACTTGTCGGTGGAAGCTCTGCAGGCATAGAAGCCGGACCTGCCTCACCAACAGTATATTCTGTTGCACGGACAGACATCAATGGCAATTCCTGCACCGTACTGTCATCTAAAACTCTGACTTTCCTGCAAATACATCCATCTAAAACTGAATCAATTCGATATGCTTTTTTAATCATCTTCGCCGTCGTCCCTTGACGGAAGTACAAGGTTGCACGCCGCGTCCCTCTTTCATCAATAACTATACTTCCCTGAACAATCTGAGCTGAATCTGATGTATTTACTATAGTAACATTCGGATCAAGTTTTACCATTATTACACTATCAACTACAAAATAATCAAGCAAAGGTGTATTGACTTTACGCTGGACTGTTAAGTATCCATCTTTTGAATAATTGAGAACTATTGTACCTCCTCCATTGACTGCTATATCGAACATTCCATCTGTTCTTGTCAGTGTATGTCCATACTCTGGATGATTCAAAATTGTAATCCGTACTCCTGAGAGTGGACTTAAATTTCGCTCCATTACTTTACCGCGCAACACTGCTACTCTTATCGGATCGATTGTGCCTGAATCAACTCCACGCTGTATCGGATTATCTCCTGTGTATAAGAACGATGTCGAATTAAATACCGTCGTTGGTACAGTCAAGTCTATTGGCGGCGCTACTGTCGCTGGATCCGGCGGTAATGCTTCTCCTTCTCGTTTTACTTTCCTTATTTCACTCGTCGTTTGTCCAAATGTATCTACTGCAGAAATTGTAATCGTGTTTTGTCCAATTGCTAACGGCAAGCGATAACTAAACGTCCCATCTCCTTCTACCACTACAGCATTTCCATTGACGGTTAACTCTACAGATGTTAAGTCCGAGACCGTTCCACTTACCGTTACCACACTATCTGCCGTAACAGCTCCATTTGCTGGACTCGTTATCGTTAATATTGGCGCTTGCGTATCTTTTGTGACTGTCCGCACTACTATACTCTGATTCCCTACTGCATCCGTCGCCCTTATCTCAAATTCATTCTTCCCTTCAACTAATTCAAACGTCCCTCCAAATGTACCATCTCCTGCAACCGCTAACTCAGCGCCATTGACCGTTACTTTAACTCCTGTCGAATCATGAACCTCGCCCCCAACTACTACATCAGGCTGATTCGTGATATAATTCTCCGGCGGTAACGATACTCGCAACTCCGGCGATTCTGTGTCTAATCGCACCATTCGCTCTACCGTCGTACTGATCCCCCCTCGATCTATCGCTGTAACTACTATTCTATTTTTGCCTTCCTTCAACGTCAGTACTTTATTGAATGAACCATCCATCTCTACCGCTGTTGTATCGCCGTTGACGGTTACTACCACATCTGTGATATCTTCTACCATACCACTGACTGTTACTGCTACTTCCCTTGTAATATATCCATCCTCTGGTTCGGTTATCGTAAGCTCTGGCGCTCTTGTATCTCTGATAACAACTCGTGCTTCTGTCAGTGTCTTTGAACCACTTGTGGCTACAATCGTGATAATATTCTCGCCTTCGCTCAGTTTTACCGGAACTGTAAATGAGCCGTCGCTGGTTGTCTGTACATCGATCCCATTGACTTTCACTGTCGCTGGCGCTGTAACCTTTCCTTTGACTACAACTGTTGTATCTCCTGTAATTACTCCATTGGCAGGTTCTTCTACGATTAACTTTAACTCCTGCTCTCCCTGCCGTGTTACCGTTCGTGTCTTCGTCGTACTATTCCCAGCCGCATCGTCTGCTGTTACCTTTATTATGTTCTTACCAATTCCTATTGGAACTTCTTGTTTGAAAAATCCATTGCATCCGTTATTGACTCTTATCTCTCTCCCTTCATTGACTCTTATGGTTACTTTCGTTCGCGTCTGGTCTTCCACTCTTCCGCTTACCGTAACGATGCTATCTGTCGTTATTGTATTATTTGCTGGTGTGAATATCGCTAATCTCGGCGGTAGGATGTCTCGTATCACTGTCCGCATTACCGTCGCTGTATTCTGTGCGCCATCTTTCGCCACAACAACAATGAGGTTCTTCCCTTCATGTAAATAGATCTTCCCGCTGAAATTACCGCCTCTATCTACTGGGAATACTATTCCATTGACTATCACCGAGACTATTTTCCCATTATCGGGATCGTAGACATTCCCGCTTACTCTAATGGTCTTCTCTTTTGTAATCGTCCGGTCTTCTGGTTCGGTCACTGTCAATACCGGCTTCTTTGTGTCCAGTACTACCTGTCGTGTCAGTGTTGTCTTCATTTGCCTGCTATCGGTGGCTTCGACTGTTATCGTGTTCTTCCCTTCTTTTAACATTATCCATGTCCCAAATTCACCTTTCCTATCAACTCCAACTTCTATGGCGTTCACCCGCACTCTCACAGGAACTCTTCCTTCCACTCGTCCATTTACAAGGATTCTCGGATATCTTGTTACCAATCCTTCCGAAGGATTGTAGAGGATGATCTTAGGTTCTACCACTGCTGGCTTTACCGGCTTTGATTGCGCTTCTTGTCCGTTGTGCATCAAGAGTAGAGCGCTCTCTTTCGATTGAGAGATGACTTCTGCATTCGGTACTAATAAACCTAGAATGACAAGAATACCGAGTACAAAAAACGATAGTACAACATAGATTGATGGCTTCATGGCTTTCCCTTTGGTTTATAGTGATTAGTACTATGGATTTATTTTCGTATCCAAGGCTGGAATTCTTTGAGCCTCTTTTTGAACACTATTGAAAATTTATTTCCCCACCCGTTGCCTTCCCTCCCACCGTAGTCCGTCTAACCTCACAACTCCGAAACGACTACTTGCAAACCTTCAACTATATTTTACTTATTGGTATTTTTGGAAAAAAGCAAGAAGTTTTTTTAGAAATTTTTTTGGAAACACCCCGTCCTTCGGACACCCCTCTACAAGAGGGGAATTTTGTAGAGGTGACTTCGATCAGGATTATCACTCTACTCAGCCGCCGTCAGGGAATCGGTTGCCGAGGTGCCGTAGGCGTATCGAGGCAACGGACTACTCTGGTTTTCTCACCCACGGGTGAACCCGTGGGTTACAAGTGGTTGTACCGTCTTCCCAACATCTATCCTCCAACGGCACCTACCACTTCGAACATTGGCATATACATCGAAATAAGAATGAATGCAACTACCAAACCTAAGAATAGAATGATAACAGGTTCAATAATTGATGAGAGAGTATCCACAGTTAAATCTATTTCTTTTTCATAATAGTCGGCTACTTTCAATAGCATTGTATCGAGTTCGCTGGTCTCTTCACCCACTGTAATCATTTGCGCGACCATCGGTGGAAAAAGCTTCGATTCTACTAATGGCTCCGCTACTGCTTTCCCTTGTTTGACCGCACGAATGATTATTCCAATTTCATTTTTAATTTCCTCTATCGTAAACATCTTTTGCACTACTTCAAGCGCTTCAACTAATGACACTTGCGCTTCCAATAATGTGCCTAATGTTCTGCAAAATTGCGCTACGTAGTGTTTGAGAATCGTGCTTCCAAAAAATGGAAGACGAATCAAATAGGATTGTAACTTAGCTTTTACAGCGGGATTCTTCAGAAAATTTCTGAATGCAAATCCTAACACTATCAACAAAATAACTGCATAAATTCCGTATGCCTTCACACCATCGCTTAACTCCACCACAAATTTCGTCATAGCTGGCATTTCAACTTGAGAAGTCTTGAACATCTCAGCAAATGCAGGAATAATGAACAAGAGCAAAAACAACACCGCCGCAATTGCAACCGTTAAGACTAACGCTGGATATGTTAATGCTTGCCGGAATTTCTTCTTCAATGCATTGATCTTTTCAAGATGCGTTGCAAGCTGTGCAAGGACAGACGGCAATCTCCCGCTCTCCTGTCCAACTTCAACTGTAACCACAAATAAATTATCGAATACTTCTGGATAAGCGTTCAAAGCTTTTGCAAAGGATTCGCCGCGCTGAATTCTACTTAAAAGACCTTCGATAACTTCCTTCATCCTTTCATTTTTAGTTTGCCGGGCAAGCACTTCTAACGAACGATGCAGCGATACTCCTGCCTGTAACATAACAGCTAATTGAGTTGAGAACTCAACTTTATTCTTCTCGGTAACTTGCGTCCGCTTCAGAAAAGTAAAAGAATCTTTTTTCGTAACTTCTTTTTTATTTTTTTTATCCATAATGAAATGTTAATGAAATTTATAGTTTTCTATCTCTTTACATAAAAATCCGATTTCGAACTTGGTGTTGTCGTTGCAACTATTTCATATTGACAATTTGCCCATCTCGATTCCGCCAAAATGCTTATTCGATATTGCACGGAATTCATTCCTCTAACTTCTTCTCTTACCTTCACTAAAAATACTTTTGCCTTCTGAGGCGTAATATCCACTCCATTTCTACTTATTCTCCATCTCTTGTCCAAATCTGAGCTCTTCACAAAATCATATCGAATCTCTTTATCGAATTCCCTTGTCAATACAAGCGACGTATCCGTCAAGCTCACTCCTGAACTGGTCTTCTGAATATCCATCGCCATAAGCGTCAAGATACGCCGAACATCGCCTTTCATTTCTGTAGAACCGTTCCACCTCTGAAACAATTCATTCGTAAACTGAAAGAGAGCAAAACTCATGCTTACTAAAATTGAGCCTACGATGAGAACTACTAAAATTTCCTGAATCGTAAATCCATCTGTTTCCTTCAGTACTTTCATTCATACTCCAGAAAAGTTCTAAACAATTCCACTAATAATTCCTTATCCTTATTTCCACTCCAGACCAACACTCTCACTTCGACAAGCGATTCCGACTTTGTAACGATTCGCTGAATAACGAGGCCATGGTCAGCCGGTTTTACCGCCGCAGTAAAATCTTTATTGCTTGAAATTTCATTCATTTCAGAAATAGCCAAGAGAAAAGCTTTATTCTTAAGTTCAACTCCTCTATCGAACATCAAGTTCCCCATCATTGTTATCATTGGAATAAGAACGCTCAAGAATAGAGCCATTGCAACAAGCGTTTCGATAAGAGTATAGCCAGACTCCTTCTTAAAAATATTTTTAAGATTTAATACCATTCTAACACATCCAGTTTATTCGATTTGCCAAAACCTGTTGGAACAAGATATGAAAGAGGAAGTTCCTCCCTGTTAATATGTCCAGTTCTAATCCAACCCATATACACTGTTGGCGCTTCATAGAAATAAAATTCTTTCGTCAAGACAGTGCCAGCGACAGAACCATCAAGAGTTATAGCGCCTTCGCACACAACAGCGCCAGTAACTTTAGCGCCTGGCTCGATATTGATAAGAGTATTTTGAATCGGCAAATTCCCTTCTGTTAACAAAGCAAGAGCCCCTTCCACCAGACTTCCATTCCTTAATGTAATTCCTTGCCCTGCGATCTTCGAATCGTCCGATTGAAATGATACAACGGTTGAGGGATAATCGAGTCTTGCTCCCGATGAAATCTCTACCGCAGGCGCAAGGATTTGTCCGCTGAAAGTACAATTGCTGTCAACTTGAACTAATGTACTACTGAAAAGAATTGCAGATTGTATCGAGACATTATGAGGAACGACTATTTCCTCCCGCGACAATATTGCAACAAGTCCCTTGAGTTCAGCGCCTTGCTCGAAGATTACTCTATTGCATAAAATATACAATGGCTTGGGTCGTCTCTTGACATAATTATTGATAACAAGATTTCCATTTACAACAATGGAATTCAACTCATCTGTAACAGAATTATTATCAAGGATAAAGGATGAACCAACATACTTGCTGTTTCCCCAGCTCGATGATATTTGTGCCTCACCTTTCTGAATCTTTGCGAAATATTCGACTTGCTGTTTCCATCCCCCAAGCGACAACGACGGCGAAATTTCTCTTTTGATGTTTCCTTCAATTGGCTTCTTTAGAGGCGCAGGGAAATTAGCAATAGTTCCAGTAGTAACTCCGCTTATTCCCGTAATAACATTTCCTTTTATTTGAGCAGACCCGGTCATTACAAGCTGATGTTCGGTATTTGCAAAGTAAAGTGCATTTTCAAATTGACTCGTTGGCATATTCGCAATAACAGCATGCCGTTGAGTTCTTACACGACCGACCCAACCTTCTGAGAATATTGCGTAGTACAATCCCCAATGTTGGATTTTAACAACAGCTTTTCCATTTTGTCCAAAATCATACTCTCTCGCAATCTCCATTCCAAATTGAGGCGATATTGCATGGGAATTCAATTCCACAATAGCTCGATTGACTCCGTCAATCGCCGCATAATCTGATTTGACTTGAGCAACGCTCAACAACGCATTCTGTTGATAGAAATATTTAAGCATCACTATGGAAAGAATAAGAAGAGAGAGAATAGTAATCATATAAAGTACAGAAGGTAGTGCAAATCCCTCCTGTTTCTTAAGGATTATTTTTCTGCCAAATAAAATCAACTTAGAAAACAATTGATGTTCTCCCTTTTTCTTCAATATAGCGCTAATCCAAGAATAAAATATAGATTCTTGTAATTCAACTCTTTCCTTGAATTTTTATTATTGGAATCTTAAGGGACGTTGCAGAATTATTGGACTATTTAGCCTTTCTCAATTTTATTATTTCCCAGTTTATACATTAGAAATTTGCAAAGACTGTTGCCTCGATACGCCTTACGGGACCTCGGCAACCAATCTACCGACAGTGGCTGAGCAGAGCGATGGCACGTATCAATGCCCATTTTAGTTCCTTTTCTCTACTTCTTCATTTCTATAGTCCATTCTTCCCCTAGTACATCTAATTTACTATACCCAACATTTTTATTGGACATAATACCTGCCATTCTTAATGAGCTATTACATATTACACGATTTTTTCCATACTTGAGAAATATTTGTAATAATTGTATAATAGGTAGAAGGTAATTCAAAGTGCAATAGTAAAGGAGGTTTTTCCATGAAGAAAAGAAATATTAACTTTTATTATTCTTCATCTGGATTTTCTTTAACCGAGCTGATGGTTGTACTTGTCATCATCGGTGTTTTGGTTCTTCTGGCGATGCCGAAACTTCTTCCAATTGTTACAAAGGCAAAAACAACCGAGGCAAAACTCATGCTCAAACAGGTAATAACGCTAGAGCAAAGTTATAAATTCGAGAACGATCGATATTCGAACTCACTTGCCGAAATCGGCTTCGAGCAGTCGAAACTTATATCAGAGGGAGGTCAAGCACGATATAAAATCGAAATTACTTCTGCTGATGAAAAAAGTTTTGTTGCACGAGCTATTTCGACGGTAGATTTCAATAATAACGGTGTATACAATGTATGGGTTGCCGATGAAACAGGAGCTATAAAAGAGGAAGTCCCAGATTGACAAATCATGCCAGAATATATTTTTATATTATCCTTGTTAGGACTCTCCTTAGGTAGTTTTCTTACCAGTTGCACTTATCGAATACCACGGAAAATATCAATAATGCTTAGCTCGTTCTGCCCACGCTGTCATAAAAAATTACAATGGTATGAATTAATTCCCGTTATTAGTTATGTTATTTCCAACGGTAGATGCCGAGGGTGTAAACAAAGGATTAGTTTTTTATATCCACTTACCGAACTTATTGCAGCAGGAATTACAGTTACCATTTTTTTAAAATATGGAATCACGTGGATAACATTTGAGTTGTTGTTTTTTTTCTTGATATCATTTACAATTGCCGTTATCGATTGGAATTTTTTGAGCATCCCTAACATTATTCTTCTTGCCGGGCTAATGATTGGAATATTCTTGAAAGCTGTTCAAGGGAAAGATGTAGTTGTTACTTCACTCATTTCCTCATTGAGTGCATTTGCTACTCTATTGGCGGTGATGATCGTTGGAAATGCATCTTTCAAAAAACAAACAATGGGCAGCGGCGATGTAAAGTTAGCAGGAATTATTGGACTTTTCCTCGGATACACAAATTTTCTGATTTCACTTTGGATTTCTGCAATTATAGGCTCTCTCTTTGGTGTCATCATGAAAAATAAAAAAATAGATATCGACGATAGCGGTGACAATTTGGAACTTAAAATTCCTTTTGGAGCTTTTTTCTCAATTACTTCTTTCTTTATCTTATTATTTCAGAACAATGTAAAAGAAATTGTAAATCTATGTCTAATAGCGCATCTTTAAAAATTGATCAAGAGGTATTGAAGCTCATTCCAAAGCAAATGGCTGTGGATTTGTGTGTATTGCCGCTTTCAAAAGATGATGGAGCCATCCACATTGCAATGGTTGAAAACTACGACAGAAAAATCTTGAATGAACTTTCCTTTGTATTGGGCAAAAAAATAGTGGTAGAGATTTTTCCACAGGATGTTCTGGTTGAAGCTATAAAGCAGCACTATGGTTTCTCGAATTTTGAAACAATAAAATCGGAACCCGAAGAACTAAATTCCGAATTTGTTTCATTAAAGGAAGAGGAAAAGAAAGTAGAATTTTCATCGGATGGCTCAGTAGTATCGTTAGTGAATAGAATTATTACTGATGCAATCGATATGGGAGCAAGCGATATTCATGTCGAGCCTTATGAAAAACAACTGCGGATTCGATATCGTCTGGATGGAGTCTTGCATGAAATACATCAGCTATCGGTAAATAAAGCAAAGCCTATTATTTCTCGTTTGAAAATTATGGCAGATTTAGATATTGCGGAAAAGAGAAGGCCTCAGGACGGCCGTATAAGAGTAAAACAAAAAAATCGTGTCATCGATATACGTGTATCAACACTACCAACCGATTTCGGTGAAAAGGTGGTACTTAGGATTCTCGATAAATCTCAACTTCAACTTGATTTATCGAAATTAGGATTCGAAGAAAATGATTTGAATAAATTCAAACGAGTGTTGCACCTGCCGTATGGTATGGTGCTTGTAACAGGTCCAACTGGAAGCGGAAAAACTACAACGCTCTACGCAGCGCTCAATTATATTAGTAGTCCAGAAATCAATATCACAACCATCGAGGATCCCGTTGAATATAATTTACCAGGGATCAATCAAACTCAGGTACGATCCGATATCGGCGTAACCTTTGCAACAGCATTACGAGCAATTTTACGACAGGATCCAAATGTTATTATGGTTGGAGAAATCAGAGATGGTGAAACTGCCGAAATTGCAATACGATCGGCATTAACCGGACATCTTGTGCTTTCTACTTTACATACAAACGATGCTCCTTCTGCAGTAACGCGTCTTGTGGATATGGGAGTCGAACCATTTTTAGTAGCGTCTTCTTTAAAGATGATCCTTGCGCAAAGACTCTTACGGCGATTGTGTAACAAATGCAAAATGCCGGTAAAGCCATCTCAAGATATTATTCAGGAAATTGGCGCCAAAAATATTAAAGATAATGTAGTATATTACGAACCAGCCGGTTGCCCTGAATGTAATCATCTGGGATATAGAGGTCGTACCGCTGCTTATGAAGTTCTGCTTCTAGAGGAAGGATTACTGGAGCATATTGGGAAAAATGTAACTGCGACTGAGGTGCGCACTATTGCAAAGAAGGAAGGTATGCTCACTTTGAGGCAATCTGCACTGTTAAAAGCTGAACGTGGGGAAACTTCTTTAACGGAAGTAGTAAGAGAGACCACTCAATAAGAGAGGAGATGTTTTTCAAATAAAATCAATTACTGATTTTAATGAAATTTGAAGAAAGTTTGCCATTTCAAGGAGGTTTATATGAAAATTAAAATAATATTCTTAATCACTTTCATTATTACAAATTCCATAAATCTATTTTGCCAGCAAGCCGATACCCTGCAACAGAGATTTCGTAAAATGCCTCAAAGACAGCCGTTCCCTCAACAGGTTCAGGATAAAACAATCCAAAGTCAATTAATGGGAAAGGGTACCGAACAGTCGATACCTACCGATGTTTCAAGTGAGTCTACTGAAATGCAAAATGCCGATTCTTCACTTATCGTACCTACACCGGTTGATACAACAATGATAGAATCTGAAAGTATGTCAAAGGAAGGAAAAGGTCCCGAAATAAAAAAAGAAATCGAATTACCGCAGGGCGCAAAAGATAGTACCACACTAAGTTTTCGAGATACAGATATAAGAGATATTTTTCGAGGATTAGCGCTCCAGCATAAGTTGAACATCTTTGTAGATAACAGCATTAATAAAAGAGTAACGATATCGCTTAATCAAGTGCAAGTCTATGAAGCTATTAAATTTATTTGTGAGCAAAACAATTTAAGACTCGAAATCGAAGGTGGAATCTTCAAAGTATTGCCCCCTCTTCCACTTCCAAAGCCCGTCCCTCCTCCACCAAAAGTACCAATGGTTTATTATGAAAATGGCCTTTTATCCGTCTGGCTTAAAAATGATGATCTAGAATCTGTTATTACAGAAATACAGAAGAAGTCCGGGAAAAATATTCTCATCCTGAGCGGAACTACAGGGTCATTGAGTGGAAATTTGAAGGACGTAGATTTCGATATAGGCTTTACGCAGTTATTGAATAATAATGGTTTTGCCGTTCAGAAGAAAAATGGAATTTACATCGTTAGTCGTCTGGATTATTTTGTTGGTCAACAACAAGCACCTCAAGGACAAAAAGCTGGTCCATACTGGATTAGCGTTAAAGATTCAGTTGTTACGTTAGATGTTACCAATGCGCCACTGGAGCGAGTCATTGCGGATATGATCCGTCAGTTGAATACGGATGTGGTGTTCTATAATACAGTTACAGGCACCGTTACAGCAAGGGCAACAAACGTTAATCTTGATAAGGCTCTTGATATCATTTTGAGAAATACGAATTATGGATATCGTGAATCAGAAGGAATCTATTTTATTGGCGAGAAGACGAATAAAGCTTTGATGGCTACAAAGCTTATAAAGCTGAAGTACCTTAGAGCAGATAAAATTATAGAAAGTGTACCTCAATCAATTTCTTCTCAAGCAACAATTAAAGTAATGAACGAACATAATGGAATTGTCATCATTGCACCAAACGATGTTATCTCTGAAGCAGAAGAATTTATTCAACAAATAGATAAACCAGTCGCACAGGTATTGATCGAAGCGATTGTTGTAGATTTTGATAGAACAAAAGCTCTTGATTTAGGGGTGAAGGCAGGGTATCTAAGTTCAGGCGATTCTACGGTTTCTTTTTCAAGAACAGATATGGTTGTCCCGAATGTTGATATGATGTTTTCTGCAAATCAACTTAATAATGCTTTACAAAACGTTGGCGCAGTAAACATCGGTAAGCTCCCCAATAATTTCTTTGTACAATTAAAAGCCATGGAGCAACGCGGCGTCGCAAATATTCAATCTCGACCATTGCTTGCGACTCTCAATGGGCATCCTGCAACATTGAGTGTTGGTACAACTTTCTATTTCAAGCTTTTGACAACCACCTCTCTATATAATGTTGGGCAGGGCTATTTACCTCAAACGAGCGAACAATTTACAACAGTCGAAGCTGATACCAAATTGGAAATTACACCCTACGTAGGTTCTGATGGACAAATAACTGTCGAGTTGAAGCCAGATTTTAAGACCCCGATTGGAACACCAAGTAATGGAATTCCGCCAACGATCAATCGACGAGCTCTTTCTTCAACATTGGTTGTTCGGGAAGGCGAAACAATTGTCGTCGGTGGATTGATTCAAGAAGTAGAGAATGTATCGAAAACACAAGTGCCCATTCTCGGCTCGATTCCTTTATTAGGGTATCTCTTCTCTTCCACCAATAAGAGTACTAACAAAACTGAATTGTTAATTTACATAACTCCTCATATTTCATTTGGTGAAGAGTTTCAGAATGTGAGCTTACCTACACAGAAATAATCTGGTTGATGAAGAATCCACTGCAACAAATCGACGTCAAGAAAATTGCCGGTGTAAAGAAAATTCTGGGAATAAATTTCGATGAACATCGCGCTCGGATTGTCGAAGTTCAGCAATCTATAAAATATTCAAAAAAGAATGCATCAACGTATAAAGCGCTAAACTCTTTTACAGTTAATTTCAATGAAAATTCTTCCTGGTCTGAAAAAGGAGAGGCAATTAAAGTAGCCCTTGCTCAACGAGGTATCACTACTCCCTACGCTGTTACAAGCATTCAATCGCTAGGAATAAAAATAGTTGAAGTGAATATCCCACCTGGTACCCAGGATTTCGATGAATGGATCATGGAGAACCAAGAGAAACTCTTAAAGTATACAAATTCATCGGCGAAAATAGTTTATGTCTATAAAATATTAGAAGAAACGGATCAAGGATACCGAACAGAAATTTGTTTTGTGCGACAAGAACAAATCGAAAATTATACAATTGCACTAGAGAAAGCTGGATTGAAGATCCTTTTCATGGATGTAGGAATATCGGATGCACTCTATGCTTTGGAAGTTGAAAAAAATGCACTAAATGTAAAATTAGAGAAAACGATTTTTGTTTATGTCCAGGAACATCAATTCATTATAATGAAAATACAAAATGGGAAAAGGATATCTCTGTCCGTACAAGACGCTCCTGAAAATAGTAACATTTCGGATGAATTATCAAATATACTTCCAAACGAAGATGATGTTGAGGTCATTTTAACAGGCGATGTCGTTCAAACACAATCATATCGAGTTCTGAATCCGTTGGGATGCACTCCAGAGTATGCGCTTGCTGTGGGTTTGGCAATCCGAGGGTTTTCATCATCAGCGAATGAAAAATCACTTTTGCCCGATTCAGAGAGAGAACAATTAGAAACTTCTTTAATGAAGTCGGTTTTCCAGAGAGTAACAATTTTATTGGGCTCGATAGTTTTACTCGCCTTGCTTTTGCAATATGTGACAGATTATATCATTACCTCTAAAATGGAAGGAATGGAAGAACAGTTATTGCAGAATGGCAGTTCTTATGCTGAAGTACAATTACTCGAGAAACAAGTACAAGAACTTAAACAGCAGTTACAAGGGAAAGGAGCGTTGGTTAAATCTTCTCAATATGCAAAATTCCTTCACGATATTGCAGCGGCTATTCCTGAAGGCTCATGGCTCTATAGATTAAAAGGTGGAGAGAATACAAATGGCTCGTCGGCGTTTTCACTTTGTGGATATGCCGAGAATACTGAAAAAGTTACAGAATTACTACGCTCATTATATGAGAAAAAATTCGATGTAAAGCTCATTCGCTCTGGCAATCAATTGCCGGCTGAAAGTCTTGTGCCTATTCCTTCAGGAAAGAAATTCATCACTTTTGAAATTCAGGTATCTTACCGTTCAATAGAATGAAAGAAACGAAAAAATATCGGTACCTCACGATTATCGTGATAATTTGCTGCATCTATGTATTTGCAACAGAAGTCGTTAATCGTTGGAGTGCAACGCTAAAAAATCATGATGCCCTTATGGAGCGAAGGAAAACCGTCCTTACCCCCGAAGAACTGATGAACAAAAAAATGGACTTGATTGCCAGAAAACGCATGCTTACAGCTCAATTGACGCAGGGAGAAACAGGATACGAGCAGAATCAGATTGGCATTGTAAAACATATCAATACTTGCGCAGAGAAATCGAATATCCTACTGCGTTCATTGACGCCTCTCGAAGCAAAGCGCCTTGGACAGATTGTTGAGCACAGTTTTAAATTAGAAATGAACGGTACCTACCATCACATAGGTCAGTTTATCAATAAACTCGAGACAGGGGGAATTCCTGTTAAGATCACGCAAATAGATATCGTTCTTCAAAACTCCCATTCCCAAGTACTAGAAGCAACTTTAGAAGGGAAAGCGTATGTACTATCGAAAGAATCAGCAAAATGAGAGCAAATAAGAAAATTACATACTTCCTTGCTGTCGTTCTGCTCATTGTGTGGGGAGCTATCGGATATCAGATTATCACTGCTTTGAGTCAAAAAGATGATGACGAAGGAACGATTGCGACCACTTTCGATGTTGAGAAAGATTTTAAGAAATCAAGTTATCTCTATATTGATGACGTACGTGATCCTTTCAAATTTAGTTCTTCAGTAAAAGCGGAGTCAACGAGTAGAGTGAGGAAACCCGCTATTGCTTCCCCTATCAATGTGCCGCCGCCGTTCCGATTGACCGGCATAGTATTGGATAAAAATAAAAAAACAGCGATGCTCGAAGGCTATAATGGAAGCGTTTACTTCTTGCACGAAAATGATACAATCGATGGCTTAAAAATTCTAAAGATTACCGAGAACGAAGTAAATTATTTTTGGCGTAAACAAAAAGGGAAATGGGAATTGACAGAATAAAGTGAAATTATTTATTTCACGCAGATAGTACAATTTGGCGCATATATTTTTCAATAGAAAAGAACAACAATTACCCCCCCCTCTTCAAGAGGGGAATAATTCCCCTTCTCAGAAGGGGTGTCAACCGAAGGTTGACGGGGTAGTCTATCATGGCGGTGGCTTCGATACAGACTATCGCTCACCTCAGCCACCGTCAGGAAATCGGTTGCCGAGGTGCACGAATTGCATATCGAATCAACAGGTTATATTATCGCCGGAACTCAAGAGATATTTCCTTTAGAAACACACCTCAATGCTTCTATTGCAAAAATTGGAATGAGTCGAAGTATAGGATTTTTGCGTAAAAAGTACTCGACAAAGGAATAAAATAATGATACAATTTTTTCAAGCTAAATTTTCACAAAGGAGACTGTAACAGAATTATTCCATTGAGCATAAATAACTAGAAGGCTTGACTGACTCAATATGGTTTCAGAGAGGCTCTATAAAGGCTAGAGGAGAGAAAATAAGCAGTGGGGCTTTACCAACCTCTAAATAAGAGAGAAAGTTTCTCTCTATTACATACATTTTTTAGTTTGTCATATTGCCTATATAAGAATTTACTATAGCTGAAAATCAAATTAATTAATTTAATAAATTTAATGGGAGTTATATCATGAAAATAATAGCTCGGTCTATCTTGTTTTTAATTATCATTATATCTAATGCATATGGTCAAACATTAGGAGTTGTAGGTGATTCTTATAAAGGTAAATATAAGAGTGTTAAAGTTGGATTAGAATGTGAACGTAATTTTGGTGGTGAAAATTTATTTACAGGAGATGTTGGTTTTTCACTACCAATTGCTCAAATAGGTGGGTTAGATGTTGAATTGGCATATAGTAGCAATGTTCATCATCTTATTTCAGCTCCTAATTGGAAACAGCAGTCTGGTTGGGTAGGAATTGGGTGGGAGTTGAAAGTTGGGTCGATCGTTGGGGAAATTAATGAGACAGTTGATCCTACAGATGACCGGTATTTTTACCAAGGTCCAGAAGCATCTACAGAATTAATCTATCTAAGAGATAACGAATTTATATTGAAGGACTATAAATTTTGGAAAATAAAACGAATTGTCGATGAATCACACATTCCAGCAAGAGTATTGGGTTGGGAAATAATTCGCGAGGATGGGACTAAATACAGATATGGTAACTATAATTATATCGCAGAGCGTGAAGATCCTAAATTTGTTCTAGATTATGAGCCGACCAACGCTACACAATTTAAATTAGCATGGGGAAATCTTGTTAGTAATCCACCGTCGACTTGCTACGAATCAGCTTCATATGCACCTCATAGATGGGATCTATCGGATATAGAAGATATTTTTGGCAACCATACAACAATTCTTTATCAACAGGTAAAGGATTCTTTGAGGGCTAACTATACCGATCCAAATACTGGGAAATTGCGTTCTACAAAACCGTATACGCGTGAGTCATATATGTATAAAATAATTGATCGTGTAGGTAACAGTGTAAAATTTATTATTGGTCCAACAGCATCAGAAGAATACACATATTTTTATGGAATCAATATTCAACAACAATATCAGACACAGCAATTAAATCGAGTTGAAAGGTTTAATCAAAAAGGAGAGCTTATTAATCGAATTGAATTTGGATATACCGACGCTGGTGTTTATGACGCAGCAACAGTAAAACGATTCCTTACTTCACTTACGACGAAAAATGCACTGGGTGAAGCGTTACCCGGGGATGTATTTGAATACTACAAAGTAGGAGGAGTAGAAGATGGTCCCAATCATGGTGCGTTAAAAAAACAGATCATATCTACTGGAGGTGAAGTTGAATATCAATATACGACACAACAACTGACTAATGTAAAGTTAGACACAACATTTCTTTGCCAAAATCTTAACAATTCATCATTGCAACAACAATTTGCGTCATATGCGTATTCGATAAATGTCTTGGGTATGTCTGGCAAAGATTTCTTTTTATTACAAAATCGGAATATTACTGGAACGCAATTAAATTGCTATAGATTTGGACCAAACGGCTGGAAAACAGATCCAGAATTTCCAATGATAAATACATATAGTAAAGTATGGGTTCGTGGTGATTATGTACTTGCCAGGTCTATTGAGGGTAATAATCTTTCAATATTAAAACGAGTCGGCGATTCTTGGCACTGTAGGCATGGATTCAGATTGTCTAAAATAACAATTCAATATGATATAGGAGGTACTGTTACCAAGTATCCGGATGATATAATATTGCTAGGCATGGGAAACGATTTTTTCGTTGTAGAAGCACATTATAATAATGGTTCGAAATCATGTTTCGAAGTTCGGCAATATGTAATATGGTGGGACAATGAAATTGGAGATTGGAATTTTCAAGAATTGGGTGATTATGGAATGCGAAATTCCTATCCTGACGATGATCTAAGCCCTTGGAGAGAAAAAGATGACCCGAGATTTGCTGCGTGTGGCAATCGATTTTTCGTTATTAATTCCCTCCATAAAGTATGGTGTTGGAATGGCATAAACTGGCAAAGCTATGAAATACAAAATGAAGATATAAATGGTAATATCTATAGCGACAACTGTTTTAAACCATTCGTTGGCGAAGACTATATTGTTCTTTTATATTATGGCGTTAAGGAACAAGATTACATTCGGCGTTTACAGCTTGGGCAAAAAACATACCCTTGCCGTGGTAGTAGTGTGTATAGTTGGAATGGCCAAAATTGGAGTAGATCAAGTGAGCATTATATGGCTGTTCATCCAATGACAACATTTGGTAATTATTTTTGTGTAAAACGCCAATATGACGAGAATATACCACCAGATCTAGCAATATTTTACAAGAAAGTACCAGACTTTCCCCTGGATAACACTTGGATCCAATATAATCTGACTGATACGCACGTTGGAAACTTACCTGTAACCCAATGTGCTTTCCGAGGAGACTTAATTGCGTTCAACTTCGATCAGCAGTTATACATATCAAGATTTCAGGAAAAACCTGTGCAGATAAAGCTGAATGGTTTTCCTGAATATATTGACGGAGATTGGAGTCAATATGAATTGGCGCAACCCTTGGTAAACAATAATTCGATTTTTGCCTCTTTTGTGAGGGGGAATTCTACACCACCTTCAATGTTCGGATATGGATTGTTTAAATTTCAATTTAAAGATCAGCAGTGGACAAAAGAAGAATTATTAACTTATTCGATAGGTAATGGTTACGGAAAAGGAGCATGTATCCAACCGGGTAGTAATTTTCTTGCTGCAGTTTATAGCGTTAACTCTAATCATGTTGATGGTTTATGTAGTGCTTTTAAACAAGGATTTGATCAGAACTTTTCTGATATATTTAAAAATTATCCGTATGATTTTCCCGTAATAAAAAAGATATTGCGGGACCAAAATGGGCATGAATACATAACAACTATGCAATATGAAAATGGTACATTTGATGAGGATATGATATCTGCCAAATACAATAAAGTCATTGTATCATTACCTGAAAGTAACGGGAAAATAGTTACATATTATTATAATAAACTTTCTCGTGCACAATTATTGGATTATAATGATTGCCTAAATCCGAGTGGAGTTGAACAAAATTTATCAGGACTATCTTATCAGATACGATATCTTGATGACGCAAATAATGAGATTATGTCGTCAAAGATATATAATGAAAGCCTCTTTGAGCGTTGGGGTACTCCTACTAACAAGATGTATATGTATTATTGCAAACCTATAATGATTGATACTATCAAATATGGCGTTGTAAGCAGAACAGCTATAGATTATTCGGAATCAAATGGTGAATTGTGTCGTTTAATAAGAAAAACAGATGTGGACAATGGGGAAGAGAACAAACGTGGTTCAGTTCGAGAGGTGATATATGCTTATCAGGAATATGCATCAATGGGAGCTGAACAAAAACATATGTTAAATCAAATTTATGAAGATAAGATTAATTCTGCTTACATAGAAAATCTTTCCACAGAGGAAGTATCATTATCTTCTGAAAAGATGGAAGCAGGATGGAGAACTATATATGAAAATGATCTACCTAAGCAACAACAAGTTTGGATCGGTCCTGGCATCAAGGACTGGCAAATTGTGCAATCAATTATTAACCGTGATGCAGTAGGGAATATTATTGAGACAGAGGATGCGAATGGAATACGATCTCAATATTACTATGGACATAATAAAAGTCTTAAAATTGCTGAGTTCTTCAATACCTCAAATGAAAAAGTATGGGCAGATAACTTTGATGATGGAAGCATTGATGATAGTGATCCAATGATTTGGTCTAAATCTGGAATGTGGACAATTAATCATGGAATATTAAAATCGACTAATACAGCTTACTTGGGTAATCACAATGCTGAAGTCCAAAATTTCAAGTTTGATATTGCTTTGCGCATAGTTAATGATTATAGTAATATAGCTAATTGGGCAGGGGTGCATTTTGGAAGTACATCGAACAATATTTTTAATTCAGGTTACCTTATTTATTATAGGGAAAATGGCGAGATCAATCTATATCATGAGGGCTCAAATCTATTTTCTGTGTTTACAGGCTTAGTACCCAACGTGTGGCGCCACTTATCTATTTCTGTGGATGGAACAAAAATTGAAGTATTTATCGATGGGCAACGTTTCATTGATTATTCACTTTCGGAGCCAGTTCCAAGTGGCTTCGTTAGCCTTAATTCTTATCAAGCAGATACAGAATATGATGATTTTAGGTGTTATCCGGTTAGGGCGATAGCGCAATCACATGCTTATGATTCCCTATGGAGTAAGGAAAATATATTTTCTGATCCTAATGGAAGAGCTCTTTCAATAAAATATGATTCATTCGGAAGAATACAATCTATACAGGATTTGTATTCTGAAAATATGTTTTCTAACTATTTGTATTATTATTCTCGTAGTGGAAACCTTTCATATAATCAACTCGACCCTAATTATGTATTGACTCAAACATGGTTGAAACCTGGTGTATATATAAATTCTAAAAATTTCTATGATGGATTAAATAGAATGCTTCAAAGTCAGATTTTAGTTTCTGAAGGTAAGATTATTACCCCAAAAGAGTATGAAGCATTAGGACGAATTGTTAGGGTTTATAAACCATATTTTATGGCAAATACAACATTAGGTTTCGATCCCAATTATTTAAACAATGATATTGGATATTATCTGAATATTGGTTTATTTAACGTCAGTAATTATCCATATGCTGAAAATGAATTTTATCGAGACCCATTAAATAGGTTGAAACTTGCAGCTTTTCCAGGGTTAACTTTTAAAAAGGGTGGTAAAAATATACTATATACTTATGGTAGTGATCGAATAAATGAATTGTTTTATGTGACAAAGACCGATGAAAATGGCATTAAAGAAACTATCTTTACCGACAAGTCTGGAAATCATATAAAAACTATCGCTGATTCAACGGCATTAAGATTAACAACGGCCTTCAAGTATGATATTCTTGGAAGAATAGTAAAATCAATTCCTCCAAGAGGTGATCTTCTTGCATCAGCTTATGTTTATAATCCTAAAAGCCAGTTAGTTCAGAAGACCACACCCGATGCTGGTACCGTACAATACTTATATGATAAAGTTGGTAATCTGAGATTGATTAAAGATGCAGGTCATACGGGAACAGTGAACAACATATCAATTTCAGGGGTGAAAGAGCCGACAAATTCGCCAGAAGGTTCGTTTATTTTGACTTTACCTGGCAAAGTAAATCTTTCTTTACTACGAGCCTATCTTATTTCAGGCTCACCAGTAGGTAATCTTATAATATTAAGCAATGGGGTTGAAGTGTGCAGAGTTACAGTAAATTCATCTACGGCAGCATCTCTTTCAATAGTGCTACCAAAGGGCAGCTATACTTATACCAGCACTGTCAGTGGAGGCAGTGGTGTCTATCCTTATACTATAACATGCAATACTGGTTGCGAATTTATTTATAACAAGTATGATTCATTTAACCGAATAACTGAAAATGGAGAATACGAATCTAATTCCACGGGTAATTTTACACAAGCGAATGCAAATAATCCCTCCTTCCCTACCTCTGGCACAATTGTAACGAAGAAATTCTTTTATGATACCCCCAGTACTAATTCTATAGCTTCAGGTCAACGAAACTTAAGAGGACAGCTCTCCTATTCTTATACTTATCAACTGGGGAGTATTTGTGAAGAAATGTATTATTCTTACGATAATTTTGGAAACGTAGAATGGATTATTCAAAAAACTGCAGGCACACCGATTGGGAAAAAGATCCAATATAAATATGACTTGCAAGGTAATATTACTCAGAAGAATTATTATGATCTGGACAATAGTTCGAATAACATATCGTTCTTTTACGAGTATGATTTGGCTGGAAGATTATCAAAGGTTTATTCGGATCAAAATGCCAATGGAACATCTCGAGTTCTCGAAGCCATATATACATACAATGCCGATGGTAGTGTTAAGCGACTGCAGTTGGGCAATGCTCAGGGAGTGGATTATACATACAACGAGCGCGGATGGCTGACCATGATTAACCACCAGAATCTTGGAGGTGTTGATAATAATGGACAACCGCAGGACCCTGGCAGGGATGGATTCGATTCTGGATTGCCGGCAGATAAATTCGGCGAGGTTATCGGATATAATAATATTGATTATCATATCGGTGCGCCACAATATCAAAATACAACGCCTCAATTCAACGGTAATATCAGCTGGTTAATGTATGCAATTCAGAATGTCAAATTCAATGGTACGCAGTTGTGCGGTTGGACATACAGTTACGATGGTGCAAATCGTCTAACGAAGGCTGATTTTGGTTATTACACAAATGCATGGCTTCAGAGTAATGCTTACGATTTACCTGCAATATCCTACGACCCGAATGGCAATATTCTCTCGTTAAATCGGTTGAGCTATTCAGGCATTAGATTAGATAATCTAAGTTATACATATCAAGTGAATACAAATAGATTAACTTCTGTTTTTAATCAGGTTAACAATCGGAAACAAACCTATACCTATACTTATGATTCCAATGGAAATATGACGAGCGATTCATATCGTGGATTAAGCATCATACTTTATAATACACAAAACCTGCCTGAGCAAATTACCAAATCCAACGGTAATATTGTCCGATATTGGTACGACGCAAATGGAAATCGTTTACGCAAGCAGGAACAAGCAAGCAACGGTTCAATTCTGATGGATGAAACGTATGTCCTCGGTATAGATGGACAGACGGAAGCGGTATATAATACCACAACAGGAGCATTGAAGTTCTGGAACATAAATGCAGGTGGACAAATGATTGGGAGGATAGAGCCATGAAAACAGTATTGAGTAAGCAAGATGCAATTGACAAATCAAAGAAACCGATAGATGGGATGAATATGAAAAAAATAAAAATGAGTTTCATACTCTGTCTTGTCAGTTTGCCGATAATGATGCAAGCACAGACACTAAGCCCGGCAGATACGCTTGTGCTATTCAAAGCTCAAAATGATACAATGCAATTGCGTCGAATAGCTCGCAATCGTTTTGGAGACCGAGTAGGAGCAAAGGCGCAACATAGAATTGCACAAATTGCGTACGATAAAGGAGATTATAAAAAAGCTGAAGAAGAATATCTCTCGATACGTAAGCAATATTTAAATTTCCCTGAATCAAATTCGGCAATGTATTGGTTGGGAAGAGCTAAATTTAAGCAAGGAGAATATTCAAAAGCACAAGAATATTTGAAGGAATATATCAAAGCAGAGCCGACTGGCGAAGGGGCGGAGAAAGCAAAATTTTACTATCTACAAGGAATGGAAGAGACAAAAGATCCTGCGTATGTAGATTCTGTTCGTTCTTACTTTACAAGCCCTCGCAGAGTGATGGGAGATAAGGATCCGATGGTACATTATGGACTGGTTCGATATTATGGGAGGCAGGGGAACATTGGACAGGCGCTTGAAGAATCGAAAACCTTGATAACAAAATATCCAAAGTCGAAATATGCAAATTTTGCAGAATCGAGAGTAGTAGATTACTACTGCATCATGGGGAAGTCCGAAGAAGCGATCAAGTTTTGTCAATCGTTATTGAAGAAATATCCGCCAAACAGTGAAGAAGCAGCTCGAGCGCATCGAATGTTAGGCTCGATGTATATGAACACGAATCAATTTGAGCGAGCGCGAAAGGAGTATGAAGAGCAAATCAAACAAGGGGAAGCACGGTCTCCACGAGTGATGAAAGCGGAATATGCTTTAATCATCGTTGATGTTCGGCAAGGACAGAAGAATAATGATACGACAATGTTAGAGAATGCGATGGAGAAACTGAGGACTTTTGCACAGACGTATTCGCAAGATCCGTGGTCATCGCGTGCATGGATGGATATAGCGGATTTGAGTATGCAAAATTTTGATAAACAGACGGCGATAGAAGCATATAATAAGGTAATAGCCTATGATTCAGCATCGCTTGCCAGAGGGGAAGTATCGCATCATTCGAATATGTATCTTGAGCAATTAAGCAGGTTAAAACAGGCGCATTTATCGAAAGGGATGTTGTTGCAGGAGAGTAAGGAAGCTCTTGCGGAATTTGAGAGCGTCCTTACAATGGATTCGACTGATACAAACGCAATGTTAAATAAAGCCCGTTGTTTGAAAGAGTTAGGGAATACGGAAGAAGCAAAGACAATATTGAGAAAACTTGTAAGAGCACAGAGGGATGTACAGGCTCCTGCAAAAGAGATGATGGAAAGGATAGAAAAAGAGAAGGGGGCAGAGCGATGAGACAGAAAATAGATTATAGAGAACAGATTACAGTTGAAAGCTCGAATTACTTGAAGAAGTATCGACATATTATTTTATTTTTGTGTTGTATAATGCCTGGCGTACAGCAGGCAATAGGGTGTTTGTATTATCCCACAACGATTGGAGCATATTATAGTGGAACGTTAGAACACGGATGTGTCATAACGTTTACGGGAGCTTCGAGTCACGGCAAGGGGGATTTGCCGTACTATACAACTCCGAGATGGGAATGGGATTTTGATTATAACGGAACGTTCACCCTCGATGTTAGCACAACAAGCCCATATCCTACATGGACATACAGTACCCCCAGAACCTATACAGTTGCAGTCAAATATTATGATTGCAAAGGTTGGGGTGGAAATGTATATACATTCCAGATAGTAATTAAGGGATTAAAGCGGTACTATTACGTAAAGGATCATTTAGGGAGCATACGAGTAACAGTAGACCAGGCTGGTATTATGGTGGGTTACAATGATTATGATGCGTGGGGAGTACAGATGGAAACGCGTTGCGGCAACTATGGCAGTGCAAATGACAAGTATAAATTTACCGGCAAAGAGCGAGATGGTGAAACAGGATTGGATTATTTTGGCGCAAGATATTATGATGCGAGAATTGGACTTTTTAGAAGTGTAGATCCACATACAAGTAGATACC
>DAOOUW010000008.1:0-60752 GCA_035390885.1 Bacteroidota bacterium
TTCTATTTCGAAAAAGCGACAATAATGAAAAACGGAACTAAGGAGAATAAACAGATATATCTTCCATCGGTAGGTGATAGAATCAGGGTAGAATAATGTTTCTAGCTCTCTACACTTTATACCGTGCCGTGTTCTGATAGTGATGGGGATTTGACGCTGTCGGAATGAAAAGCCGTACCACAACTGAGGAATTTAATTCCCCGGTTGTTACTTTTGTGTAAAGTGTAGAGAGAAAATTTTATTTTGATATGTTTCGATAGTAATGGAAATCCACAATAACTAATGTACCGATAGAAGTTGACAAAGTTTTTACCTCGCCTTGTTTGAAATCATCTTGAAGCACCTTCCAAATTTGAGGTAAAGAGTTATCTCTATTTTCTCCTACAGGGATAGAGGCAAATTGTTGCGCTAATTGTTCGACAGAGAGAAGATTCCCGGTAATAATGTGCGGTACAATACTGGTATCCTTTGATTGTGGCAGAAGCATCGAAAGACATTGGAATTTTTTCTGTTGATTCAGCTTTGCTGGAAGTCGAGCGCTGATAACATTCAACGACGTTGCGCCGACGTCTATCGTTGTTGTCAATCCGCCTTCAAACGAAGAAGGGACAACAGTTTCAAAACTCATAGTTCGATGTGAAATAATCGGGTAGATAGAAAAAATCGCATTTCCTGTTTGTTTCCCTCCGACATTGGACATTTCGCCAAATGCAGAACGAAAATCTGAAGTTCGTGCGAGTTCACTTACAAAGTCAATTCTTGACTGCAGACCGGGGTAACGAACAACATTTTGTACTGTCAGTACGTCGATATGTTCGTTCATAAGAATATTTGCAAATTGCTCAACATCGCTTTTCTCAAGACGTTTCTTTTGTTGAGCCATATCGAGTGTTGCAATTCGGAAAGTAATTTCTGGTGTTGGAGGCTTCGGCTGCTCGATTTCACGAGTTGGTGGAGGCGTACAGGCAACAATTCCAAGGAGAAGCAAGAATCCGTATGTAATAAATATACGTTTCATAGAATTGATTTCCCCTATGATTTCATTCTATTCCGATATGAATGGAAATCTTCGACGATTCTTTCATAGGATTCATTCATAAGAGGCGATGAGATCAAGAAATCTGCTGTTGAACGATTGCATGCGACAGGAATGTTCCAAAGCACAGCAAGTCGTAGAAGCGCACGTACATCCGGATCGTGCGGTAACGGCTCTAGCGGATCCCAAAAGAAGATGAGCATATCAAGCGAACCTTCTGCGATTTTGGCGCCAACTTGCTGGTCGCCTCCAAGGGGACCGCTTTCGAACTTTGAGATTGGAATATTGAGAGCTTGTTCAAGGAGTGTCCCCGTTGTACCTGTAGCATAAAGCTTGTGTTGAGCGAGCGTTCCGCTATTGAATTGAGCCCAATCTAATAAATCTTGTTTTTTGTTGTCATGGGCAACAAGCGCTATTCGCTTCTCATTTGGTAAGGGAATTGATAAATAATGTGAAGTTTTCATTGTTAGCGTTCCAATTGTTTAACTATGGAAATGAATATAGGAATTCATTTCCCCGTCATCAAGAAAAATTCAAACAATTATTAAGTTTGGGAAAGATTAAATGTGTATGGAAATTGCTGTAATTTTTGTAATGGAAGTTGAAATTCAAATAACTATTTCCAGCGTCCAGGAATGGCAGAACCACATGTAGGGCAGCATCCATCACGGAGAGCGTTCGTTACAATGTGAAAACCGTCTCGTTCGATAACTAGCGTTTTGCAGGAAGGGCAATATGTATTTTCATAGTGTTGAGTTTGTCCGGGTAAGTTCCCAGCGTAGACATAATGGAGACCTGTTTGGTATCCTATTTCGACTGCGCGTAGCAATGTTGAAGGAGATGTTATTGGTTCCTGCGTTTGCATTAAATAGGATTCGTGGTATGCAGTTACATGCCAGGGGATATCCGGCGATACCGAAACTATAAAATGCGCTATATCATTTAATTCGTCGTCAGAATCATTCATTCCAGGAACTACGAGCGTTACAATTTCAATCCATTTATTGCGGCGATAGAGCGATTGAATTGTTGATAGTACTTGTTTAAGATTTCCGCCCATTTTGGAGTATGATTTTTGTTGGAAAGCTTTTAAATCAACTTTGTAAAGATCGAGCCAGGGATCGAGATAATCCAGAACTTCTTCGGTAGCATTTCCATTGGAGACGTACGCTGTAACCATTCCGCGTTGCTTTGCAATTTTAAATATCTCGACTGCCCACTCTGATGTAATGAGCGGCTCATTGTAAGTGCTGGTAATAATTTTTGAATTGTACTGAATCGCTATCTGCACAATTTGCTCTGCCCTTATTTCTTCTATTTCTGAGTAAGCTTCTGGGTCGCGAAGAGCTTGTGAAGTAACCCAATTTTGACAAAAAGGACACTGAAAATCGCAACCAAGCAATCCAAAACTTAAAGTTGCAGCGCCGGGATACGCATGGAAAAAAGGTTTCTTTTCGATTGGATCGAGTGCAAGTCCGGCAACATATCCAGATGGAACTCGAAGAACTCCATTATCATTAAAACGAACCTTGCACGTACCTTCTTTTGCTGGAGCAATCTTACATCGATGTCCACACGCAATGCATTGAACCCATTGATTCGGTAACCTAGTATAGAGCTCGCCTTCTTTTGTGTGTGATGCAAGAATTTCTTTTAATGCCATTTTCATATAGTTCTGGTATTCAAAGTACCAAAGATGGAATTATATGTCAAGAACCATTTGAACGATGAAACTATATTCGTTTGTCGTACTGTTTGCATCAAAATCCGAATTTGACTACTTTTTGTATGGATTAGTTTGAGAAAAGAGAATAGTATGTTCATAACCTTTGAAGGGCTTGATTTTTCTGGGAAATCGACTCAAGTGCAATTGCTTCAGGAACGATTGCAACGAGAAGGGCACAACGTGTTAGTGTTACGGGAACCAGGTGGAACCGTCGTTGGCGAAAAAATCAGGTCAATATTACTCGATGCAGAAAATACACAACTTACCGAAGCAAGCGAATTGTTTCTCTTTGAAGCGAGTCGTTCGCAACTTGTTGCGGAGGTTATTCGCCCAGCGCTTGCTCAAGGCACAATTGTTATTTGCGATCGATACTATGATTCAACGACCGCATATCAAGGGTATGGTAGAGGAATCCCGTTGGACATGATTTCAGCAATGAATGTGTTTGCCTCAGATCATCTTGTGCCAACGCTCACATTCTTTTTGGATATTCCGTTGGAAGAAATCGAACGTCGGATTAAAAAAGCCAATGCAACAAAGGATCGAATGGAATTGAATGAGAGGGAATTCTATGAACGAGTGAGGAACGGATATCTTGCCATTGCACAGTCAGAGCGTCGTTTCTCGATTCTCAATGGAATGTTATCGGTAGAAGAAATCCATTCAAGGATTTGGAATGAAATCGAACATCAATTACAATGTACATTAACGAAACAAAATGTTGTGAAAGAATTATGAAGACAAAAAAAAGAAATATACTCATCGGCATCGGTGTTATTGTTACCGCAATTCTTGTAGTAGGATTTGTATGGAGTGATGATAGTGAATATTTTTTGAAGGTTTATCAGAGTATCGATATCTTCACTCGTGTCTATAAGGAAGTTGCAGTGAATTATGTTGATGAAGTCAATCCTGAGCTCTTTATGCGGGCAGGCATTGATGGAATGTTGAAGACATTGGATCCCTATACGGTTTACATTGGCGAAGAAGATAAAGATGAAATAGACCTTGTTACGACTGGGAAGTACGGCGGAATTGGAGTAACGATTGGATTGCGTGATGGCGCGGTGTCGATCTTGAATTTAATGGAAGGATATTCGGCGGTAAAACAAGGAGTTCAAGTAGGCGATAAAATTATCGAAGTTGATGGGAAATCTGTTTCAGGAAAATCACTGGAAGAAGTACGCTCGTTGGTGCGAGGAGTGCCAGGGAGTGAAGTAAAACTGAAAATCGAAAGGGAAGGCGAGCCATCGCCCTTAGAGTTTACATTGATGCGAGAAGAAATTCGCATTCAAAATGTAACGTACGCGGGTTTTGTACAGCCTGGTATAGGATATATTGTATTGGAAAGATTTTCTCGAACCAGCGCTGAGGATGTTCGAGAAGCTATCAAAGAACTAAAAGCTCAGGGTGAATTGAAAGGGATTATTTTAGATTTACGTGGCAATCCGGGCGGATTATTAGAAATGGCTGTTGAGGTTACTTCGATGTTTGTGCCTGAGAGCAGTCTCATAGTATCAACGAAAGGCAGAAAACCAGATTCAGAACGCAAGTACTATTCGACGACAAAGCCTTTGCTTCCATCAATTCCAATGGCAGTGCTGGTGGATAGGAATAGCGCCAGCGCAAGCGAAATTGTTGCTGGAGCAATTCAAGATCTCGATCGAGGAGTTATTGTCGGAACAAGAACATTTGGAAAAGGATTGGTGCAAACAATCACACAACTCTCCAACACAGCATCGCTTAAATTAACAACAGCGCGTTACTATACTCCAAGCGGCCGTTGCATTCAGGAGATTGATTACTCCAAACGTTTAGGCGATGGAAGCGTCTTTGCTGTTCCCGATAGTATCAAACATGAGTTTCATACAAAACAAAACCGTCCGGTGTGGGATGGTGGAGGCGTTCAGCCTGATTCGACCGTTGTCGATACTGTTCGTATACCATTCATTGATGAGCTGTACCGACAAGGGATGTTCTTTAAGTTTGCAAATCACTACGCGTCAATCAATAAATCCATTCCAGAAAAGATTGAAGTGACGCCCGAACTCCTCAATTCATTTCAATCATTCACAAAAGAGAAAGGATTTGTCTATAAATCGAAGGAAGAACAATTACTGGAAGAAGTTCATAAAGCAATACAAAGTGCATCTTACAGCAAAGCAGTACAACGCGCTCTTGCCAGTTTGGATAGTCTTATGAAGAATGAAAAAACGAATTACTTCCAGTACTATCACAAAGAATTGACAACTATACTAACTGCAGAGCTTGCAGGACGATTGAAAGGCGAACGAGCTCGCATAGAAGCAGAACTCCCCAGCGATAAACAGCTGCAGGTTGCAGCCTCATTGCTTGGAAATAGTAAGCGTTACAATGCAATATTAAGAAAATAATTTTATGGAGGCGTATTATGAAAGCTGGAATTGTTTTTACAGGTACAGGTCCGATTCTCTTTCTCACTTCATACAATTCATTTTCTGATCCTGCGTTAATCCACAAGCTCAAATCGAAAGGAATCAAAAAATTTATTGCTTTTGAAATTCCAGTTGAGCGTGTTCGAGAAAAATATGGAACGCACTTTGAAACGACGTTAGTAGATTTAAAGCAGGAAGACGATCTCCGTGTTGTGGATTACGATGGTCACCATATTTTACTTGAATTTTCATGGAAAGATTTGAGTAATCCGTTTTATTACGAATGAGCATATAGCCGTTGCTATTCTTTTAAATCTTATTTTTAACGGCCGTTGCTATTATAGAATTGCTACGGTTCAAAGGTAAAGAGCAATCCTTCAACTTTTCTTATTGAGGCAACCCTTCATATCTTCCCCTGATAATTGTTTCTCTTGTACCGCTGAGGAACATCCACTATTCTTGCCTTTCCGTAATTTTTCAGGGTCGGCTTATTATATCTTGTTTTTCCAATTATTTTCGATTTTTTGCTTGACTTTGTAGATGAAATGCTTAAATTGAGGTATAAAAATGGGGAAAAGTGGGGAAATAGGGTAATAGAAAAAGATGGAAGCAACGAATGTCGTCATTTAAAGGTAGGTACATATATTCGGTTGATGATAAAGGGCGCATTGCTCTTCCGGCAAAGCTTCGGAAAAATGTATCATCAAAATCGAAAAATAATTTTGTCATTACCAGAGGATTTGAAAAATGCCTCTATGTCTATCCACAGGATGAGTGGGATAAATTAGAAGAGTACGTTCGAAGTCTTTCGTTCCTTGATGCAAAGCATCGGAATTTCCGTCGCACATTATTTGAGTGGGCAATAGATTCTCAACTTGATCATCAATCTCGAATTACGGTACAACAAGATTTACTTCAATATGCAGGAATAGAAAAGGAAGCGCTTGTACTAGGAGTGCTCGATCGTATTGAATTGTGGAGTCCATCGATCTACGAAGAATTTCAAAAAATACAACCAGAGACGTACGAAACTGTTGCTGAACAAGTCTTCAAGTCGCAACCATAGGAGGCGGAGACTTGTTTACGACAGAGAACTTTCATACTCCCGTTCTTTTACAGGAGGCAGTCAATTATTTACTCACTGTAACGAACGGGATTTTTGTTGATGGAACATTAGGAGGTGGAGGTTATGCGAGAGCGATTGCAGAACGGCTATCACCAGAAGGCAAGCTGATAGCATTTGATGTCGATGAAGATGCAATTGCTCAAGCTTCTCAACGCCTTGTGAAATTTGGTGGGAAGGTTTCAATTGTGCAAGCTAATTTTTCGATGGTGAAGGAAGTGTTACAACAATTAAACATATCGGCAATTGATGGTTTGGTACTTGACCTTGGAGTATCTTCGTATCAACTTGATGAGCCTTCAAAGGGATTCAGCTTTCAATCTGAGTCTCCACTCGATATGCGCATGGATCGCCGGTTGCCGATGAATGCAGGCGATGTAGTCAATTTGTACGATGAAAGACTGCTTGCCGAAATACTGTGGAAATATGGAGAGGAGAGATATTCACGACGAATTGCCCATGCGATAGTGGAACGACGGAAATCAGGATTGATACGAACGACAACGGAGCTTGTTGACACTGTGAGTAGAGTAATCCCAAGGGCGCAGAGACAAAAATCCCTTGCTAGGATTTTTCAAGCAATTCGGATTGAAGTTAATCATGAGCTTGACAATTTAAGAACGACTCTAGTTGATGGAATCGAGCTTTTGAAAAGAGGAGGACGCATTGTTGTTGTGTCGTACCATTCATTAGAGGATAGAATTGTTAAAGAAGTTATGAAAACTGCGGCTGGGAAGATGCCGTCAGCCTCTTTTATTGGAAGCGGCGAAGAACCGTCGCCGACTTTGAAAATTATTACGAAGAAACCAATCACGCCGTCAGAAGAAGAGGTTCGACGGAACTCTCGTTCACGGAGCGCCAAGATGCGTGTTGCAGAACGAATATAGGAGTTCAGAATGCCAGATACATCAATTATAGAAGAATATAAAAGGCGTTCATCGTTTTCTCCGAATACTGAACAAGAAAATGAGAACAATGGTAGTGTATCTGTGGATTCATCATCGACGTACAAGTTGCCGACGTTAGAACGATCCTACATTACGCCCCCTTCACAATCTTTGCCAAAGAATAGAAAGGCGACGAAACGTAAGGTTTCCACATTTTCACTTGTGCTAATTCTTGTTGGCACGGCTGTGGTCGTTGTTTTCTATATCAGTAATGTTTTATCGGTAAATCATCTCATGCGTCAGATCAATGCATGTCAAGTTAAACATCAGCAGATGGTGGACGAGCAAGAGCTTCTGAGAGCTCAGGTAAATAAATTATCATCCTTTGAACGGATACAGAAAATTGGAGAATATCAACTTGGATTGACTTTTCCAAAAGAGTCGCCTATTCCGCTTCAGATAGACAGAGACAGAATTAGCGAAGCGGAACAACTACTTCGTCAATTGGGGCAAGAGCAAAATGATGAATGAATTTGAACAAGCGAAGAGGATCAAGAGGAGGAGAATCCGGGTCTTTTGTGTTATAGGAATTTTTGCTTTCTCCTTTATCGCAATTGGAACTCAGCTAGTTCGTTATCAGATTATTGATTCGGAAAAATATAAACAACTTGCTCGAAAACAGTATGAGAAAAAATTCATACTCCCTGCAGTACGTGGAAATATTTATGATAGAAACGGGAACGTGCTTGTATCGAATACACAATATGTTTCATTTGCGGCTGATCCCAAAATACTAGGCGACAAAACTACAGCAGTCGCTGTATCGTTTTCTAAAGTATTTCAGAAGCCGTCGTCGTATTACCTTGATTTGTTACAAAGAGATCCACAAAGACATTTTGTTTGGCTGGAACGAATGGTCGATCCATCTATTGCGCGCAAATTGGAGGATGAAAAAACACACGGTATAGTGATTTTGAATGAGGCGAAACGACTCTATCACTATGATGATATTGCTTCTGCTCTTCTCGGATGCACGAATATCGATAATTGTGGAATCGCCGGTCTCGAATTGCAGTATGAAGACGCCCTCAAAGGAACGCCTGGCTCTATAGTCATGCAACGAGATGGTTTAGGACGCGTTCGTCCGTCTATCGATTATCCGAGTCAGAAACCTGTAAACGGAAATGAACTGCTCTTAACGATCGATGTAACGTATCAATCAATTGTTGATGAAGAATTAAAGCATGGAGTTGAAGAGCAACTTGCCGATGGTGGATTAGCGATCATGATGAATCCAAAGACGGGAGAAATACTTGCTCTCTCGGTTTATCCACGTGAAAATCCAAACAATATTGGATCTATTGATATCTCAAAAGTTCGTAATCGTATAGTGTCGGACTTGTTTGAGCCAGGTTCCGTCTTTAAGATTGTAGCTGCTGCTGCTGCGTATGAAAATAAAATTGTTTCTCCTTCAGATCGATTCTATGCTGAACACGGTTCGATGAAGGTTGTAAACAATGGGAAAATTGTTCGCGTTATTACCGATGCGCATCCGAGCGATTGGCTGACATTTCAAGAAGCTATTGAATTTTCGAGTAATATTGTGTTTGCGAAAGTTTCAAAATTGATCGGTGAAGATCGGTTATATCGAATGGCGCGGGATTTTGGTTTTGGGATGATTACCGGGATTGATGTGCCAGGAGAAGTTCGTGGAATTCTTAAAAAACCATCTGAGTGGTCATCAACAACCCTGCAGTCAATGTCGTACGGATATGAGGTTGGTGTAACTCCTCTTCAAATAACTTGCGCGTACGCCGCAGTAGCAAATGGCGGTGTGTTGATGAAGCCGTACGTTGTAGCTGCTGTTCGTTCTCCTAAAGGCAAAATAGTAAGCGTTCAAAAACCAACGCCTATCCGAAAGCTTTTATCTCATCAAACAGTTGAATTACTTCAAAGTGCGTTTGAAGGCGTAGTTCGGAATGGAACCGGACAACAAGTAAATATGAAGAGTATCAACATTGCAGGAAAAACCGGTACATCCAGAAAATGGGCGGATGGTCAGTATCAAGAAAATACCTATACAGCTTCTTTTGTTGGATACTTTCCTGCAGAAGATCCTCAAATAGTTTGTCTTGTAATGTTAGATAATCCTAAAGCGAAAGGGTACTATGGTGGGACGACAAGCGGACCTGTTTTTCGTGCAATAGCGGAACGAGTGATTAGTACATCGTATAAATTTTCTACGACGCTTGTTGCACAAACAGAAACTGATAATCAAATGCGAATTGTTCCAGATGTTCGCATGCTTACAGTTCCAGTCGCCAAAAAGATGCTAGCAAGCTATAATCTTTCATCTAATGTGTATGGAAATGGTTCTCTTGTACTTCGTCAATCGCCAGAACCCGGAAAGAGAGTTCAAAAAGGCGATATTGTTACTCTCGATCTCGAAAATAATTCAAGTCTTACAAAAGGAACTGTTCGAGTTCCGAATGTTTGTGGTATGAGTGTACGACGAGCGTTGAACCGTCTTGCAATGGATGATTTCGATGTAAGAATTCATGGTTCGGGTAAAGTTATTTCACAGGCTCCTCAAAGCGGTGAAGTTGTCGCTATGGGTTCACGAGTATTGCTAAACTGTGAATTCCCTTGCGCAATAACCGCTATTACAACGAGTGCAGGTATAGAATGAAGTTAGCTCAACTGCTTGAAGGTGTTCGGGTGACAAAATTATTTCAAACTGTGTATGGCCAGATGGTCGTTACGCAGGATAGTACAATCGCTGGAATTCAATATGATTCGCGTAAAGTCGGTTTGAACGATTGTTTCGTAGCGCTTCGTGGAACAACAACGGATGGTCACCTTTATGTCCATAATGCGATAGGAAATGGAGCGAAGGCAGTTGTCGTAGAGGATGATACGATAATTCCTGATGCGCTCTGCATGCATACAGGTGTGATCAAAATTGTTGTGCAGGATTCCCGGAAAGCGCTGGCACAAATGGCTGCTAATTACTATGGTCATCCCGAACAAAAATTGACAATCGTTGGAGTAACAGGTACGAATGGAAAGACCACTACTTCTACTTTAGTACGTTCTATCTTAGAACATAATGGCAAACCTTGTGGATTGATTGGCACAATAGAGTATCGGATCGGAGATAAAGTTTATCCTGCAACTCACACAACGCCAGAATCACTGGAGTTGCAGCAAATGTTTTCAGCAATGGTTGCAGCAGGATGTTCTGCAGTTTCGATGGAAGTTTCTTCCCATGCGCTCGATCAAAATCGTGTCGATGATATTCCTTTTACAGTAGCAATCTTTACAAACTTAACTCAAGATCATCTTGATTACCACGGCACGATGGAACGATATTTTCTTGCAAAGAAGAAACTCTTCGATATGCTTGACCCATCGGCGACAGCAATAGTCAATATTGATGATCCTTATGGCGAACGAATTGTCGGTAACTGCCGAGCCAAAATCATTCGATTTAGTTTCAAGCAAGAAAGTGATCTTACTGCTCGACTTCTCGAATTCAATTTAAAAGGTACATCGATAGAAATTCGATATAGTGGTTCTTCCTTTGTTATTCGCACACCATTAGTCGGAAAATTCAATGCTTACAATGTTGTTGCTGCAGTTTCTGCTGGTATTGCACTTGGATTTTCGCCGGAAACAATTCAAAAAGGAATTGAAACCGTCGAGAATGTACGAGGAAGATTCGAACGAATTCAATCGCCTGCAGGATGTACCGTAATTATAGATTATGCGCATACACCGGATGCATTAGAGAAATGTCTCCGTGCAATTCGAGATGTTATGCCTCAACAGGCGAATGGTAAAATTATTACAGTCTTTGGAGCTGGCGGAGATAGAGATAAATTGAAACGGCCATTGATGGGAAAAGTTGCAGCCGAACTAAGCAATCAAATTATCGTAACCTCTGACAATCCACGGAGTGAAGACCCTGAAGCAATCATTGATGATATTGAACGTGGAATTCTACCAACGGCGCATGTAATTCGTGAAGTTGATAGACGAAAGGCAATCGAGGAAGCGCTTGCATTAGCAAAGAAGAACGATGTTGTCCTTATTGCAGGCAAAGGGCATGAAGATTACCAAATTATCGGGAAAGAGCGTAAACATTTTAGTGATAGGGAAGTCGTCGAATCATTGTTATGAAAATTAGTAAACACGATATCGTATCGATCAGTCATCGTGAGCAAATTGGCTTTGATGCTGTGAAGAAGTTTGTAGCGACCGGCGTCTCAATTGACTCACGGTCGATTCAAAAAGGAGATGTATTTTTTGCTATTCGTGGGGATCGATTCGACGGACATGATTTTATCAGTTCAGCGATTGCTGCTGGAGCATCTGCCGTTATCGTTGAATCTCGCTGGGCAGAAGTAAATCGTGAAATGATCATGAGCATTGGAGTCCCAAGTCTCATTGTCGATGACACAATCCATGCATTTGGAGAGCTTGCCCGTATTCATCGCAGGAAATTTTCAATTCCTGTTATTATGGTTGCTGGCTCGAATGGTAAAACAACGACGAAAGAGTTTATCGCTGCGGTACTAAGGAAAAAATATCGTGTCCTTGCCACAGAAGGGAACCACAATAATCACATTGGTGTGCCGCAAACGCTCTTTCAATTAACTTCTAAGTACGATGTTGTTGTACTCGAAGGCGGTACAAATCATCCGGGTGAACTTGCGGAGTTATGCAGTATTGCAGAACCGACGCACGGTCTTATTACAAATATCGGGAATGAGCATCTTGAATTTTTTGGAACGCTCGATGGCGTTGCAAATGCAGAAGGCGAACTTTTTTCTTACTTACGAACGCATAATGGAAAAGTATTTCTGAATGCCGATGACCAGAGGCTATGTAGATTAGCGAAGGGAATTCGGAGAGTGATACGGTATGGATTTCGAGCGCGTCAGGTTGCTGTGCGAGGGTTGAAGTTACGCCTTCAAGAGAATGGATGCGTTGAATTTTATGTGAAGCCTCAACGAGGAAGGGAATTCCCAATTACACTTGGGATTCCAGGCGAGCATAATGGAATGAATGCACTTGCCGCAGCAACAGTTGGACTCACGTTTCAGGTACCAAAAGTTCAAATCGCAAATGCTTTGAAGAATGTTACCTCGCCATCAAATCGAATGGAAGTCCTGAAAGTTGATAGCATAACAATACTCGATGATACTTACAATGCAAATCCTGATTCGATGATTGCTGCTTTTAAGACACTCTCGACGCTCTCCGGAAATGGCAAACGAATTGCCATTGTTGGAGATATGCTAGAGCTTGGCATTGATGGAGCGAAATTTCATCGTGAAGTTGGTATGGCAGTGAAAGATTTTCACATTGATGTTCTATGGATGTATGGAACGCTTGCTCGGGAATTATATCAATCTGCTTCTGTTCTTGAGAAGAAGCGCTTCGATAGCAAAGATGAATTAATCGCCTGTGCAAAAGAGGCAATAAAGCCAGGTGATATAATTTTGGTGAAGGGTTCCCGTGGAATGAAAATGGAAGAAGTTGTTGTTGAACTAAAAAATTATTTTTCACAACTAATAAAGTAAAATGTATGTTTTACTACCTCCTGACATATCTCCATAAAGTCTATGAAATACCAGGTTTTGGTGTCTTCAAATATATTACCTTTCGAGCTGGCGCTGCTGCTGTTACCGCTCTTATCATTGCCTTCTGGCTTGGTCCTAAAATAATTGCAATGATGCGTGCACGCCAAATTGGTGAAGCTGCAAAGCTCGAAGCCCCTAAGAATCATTTAACAAAAGCTGGAACACCAACAATGGGTGGATTGATTGTTCTTGCTTCCATCCTTATTGCGGTGTTACTGTGGACAGATCTTAAGAATATGTACGTTCTTCTTACTCTCTTTGTTACTATTGCATTGGGCGCCGTTGGCTTTTTGGATGATTATCTCAAAGTCATAAAGAAGAAACCAAAGGGACTCATTGGAAGATATAAAATTATCGGACAGGTTGTTGTTGGATTAGTTGTTGGATGTGTCATTTACTTTTTCCCGCAATGGATCGATCCAGAATTGTGGCGTTTGAAATCGAGCACAACAGTACCATTTGTAAAGTATCTCGAGTTTGATTTTGGAGTTTTCTATATCCCGATGGTTGTGCTGGTAATTACCGCAACATCGAATGCCGTAAATCTTACTGATGGACTCGATGGTTTAGCTATTGGGCTTGTTGGCATTGTAAGTTTGACGTTAGCAATTATTTCATATATCTGTGGACATGCAATCTGGAGTCAATATCTTACAATTCCATTTTTGCGGGGAACAGGCGAGCTGGCAATTTACTGTTCGGCAATAGTTGGAGCGTCGTTAGGATTCCTTTGGTTCAATGCATATCCAGCGGAAATTTTTATGGGAGATACTGGCTCATTAGCATTAGGCGGAATTCTTGGCGCATTGTGTGTACTTGTGAAGAAAGAATTACTATTGCCAATTCTTGGCGGTGTTTTTTTAGTCGAAACACTTTCGGTAATTATTCAGCGTACATATTTCAAGTACACAAAAAAGAAGTATGGTGAAGGAAAACGAGTATTCAAGATGGCGCCGATTCATCACCATTATGAATTGAAAGGATGGGCAGAACCGAAAATTGTCGTTCGGTTTTACATCGTAGCAATTATTCTTATGATTGCAAGTCTTGCAACATTTAAAATTCGTTAAAGCAAATGGAAATAAGACAGCATCAAAAAATTTCGGTCATTGGAGCAGCTCGAAGCGGAGTTGCCGTTGCGCAGTTACTTCAACGGCAAGGCGCCGAAGTTTTTGTAAGCGATTCTGCGCCAGCGGAGAAACTTGAGAAGGAATGCAGCTACCTTACAGCGGCATCTATTCCTTTTGAAACTGGCTCACATTCCGAGCGTGTGTATGAATGTTCGCTGCTTGTCATAAGTCCAGGCGTTCCCTCTGATGCGCCGGTTGTTAAAGAAGCGTTACGGAGAAAAATTCCAATTGTGAGCGAATTAGAAGTTGCAAGCTGGTTCTGCAAAGCGCCGATTATCGCGATTACAGGAAGTAATGGCAAAACAACAACAACAACGTTAATTGGTAAGATACTTACCGATGCTCAAAAGAAAAATATTGTTGCAGGAAACATTGGAACGGCTTTCTCATCTGTTGTTCAGAGTGTTGACGAAGACACAATTGTTGTGCTGGAGGTCAGTAGCTTTCAACTCGATTTCATTCAGACTTTCAAGCCGCATATTTCAGTGTTGCTGAATATTACTCAGGATCACATGGATCGATACGAGCATTCAATGGAAAAATACGCAGCATCGAAAGCACGAATTTTCGAGAATCAATGCGGCGATGATGTTCTCATTTACAACCAAGATGATGAGTGGACAATGCGAGTTGTGGGAACAGCCCAATGCCGCGCTATTCCATTCAGCACAGAAAAATCGTTAGAGAATGGCGCAATTTTGGAAGATGGAATAATGAAAACCGTAGTGGATGGTGTCAAGAAAGAAATTGTGCCAATATCGGAAATTGGAATCAAAGGAATGCACAATGTTTACAATGCAATGGCGTCAACACTTGCGTGCCAATTCGTAGGAGTCGATTTCGAAACGATTCGCAGTACGTTAGTTTCGTTCAAAGGCGTTGAGCATCGCCTTGAATTTGTTCGAGAAGTCAATGGTGTAAAGTACTATAATGATTCGAAGGCAACGAATGTAGATTCTGTTTGGTATGCGCTTCAGGCGTTCAATGAACCAATTGTTCTTTTGCTTGGCGGGAGAGACAAGGGGAACGATTACAGTAGATTGATTCCACTCGTTCGTCAGAATGTGAAAGCAATTGTTGCAATTGGAGAATCGGCGGAAAAAGTTGAGAAAGCGTTTCTTGGTACAACAGTTATTAAAAGAGCAGAATCAATGGAAGAAGCGATTTCGGTTGCAAAGTTTTTAGCATTGCCGGGAGATATTGTGCTTCTTTCACCAGCCTGCGCTTCGTTCGATTGGTTTCAAAATTATGAACATCGTGGCAATGTATTTAAAGAACTTGTTCAAAAGTTATGATGGAACGAAATCATATTGATATATGGGCGCTCATTGTTGTTCTTGCGCTGATGGTGCTGAGTCTCGGCGTTGTCTACAGCGCTTCAGCGGAGTGGGCGTATGCACGATTTGAGAATCTGAATCATTATTTCAATTTACATCTTATAAAAGTGCTGTTGAGTTTTGGAGCATTACTCGTTGGGATCAATGTTCCGTACAAAATATATCAACGCTTCTCGAAACCGTTGCTCATTCTCAGCATTCTCTTTTTAATGCTGACGCTCATTCTTGGTGGAGAATCAAAAGGAGCGGTACGCTGGCTTCGACTCGGTGGACTTGGTTTTCAGCCATCGGAACTTGCAAAGTTTGCCTTGCTTTTCCATTTGGCAACGCTTCTTGCAACGAAAAAAGATATGGTAAAGAATTGGAAACATGGATTTGTCCCCATGATGATCTGGATTGTGATTGTAGTCGGATTAGTGCTTCTACAACCAAATTTCAGTACGGCGGCTATGATTTTTCTATTATCATTTTTGTTGTTATTCATCGGTGGAGTGAGTGTGCTTCATCTTGGAGGAACATTACTTGCAGCAGTACCTCTCTTGATTGGATATGCTTTACTTGCACCATACCGACTGGAACGAATTCGGTTGTTCTTCTATGGCTCATCGAATGGAAAAATTAATTACCAATTGCGGCAGGGAATTATTGCATTTGGAAACGGCGGACTCTTTGGAGTTGGCGTAGGTGAAAGCAGACAACGAGATTTGTTCCTTCCAGAGTCGTACAACGATTTTGTGTATTCGATTATTGGCGAGGAGTATGGATTTATTGGAACGATAGCAGTGCTGTTAGCATTTGCATTTATTCTTTTTAGAGGATATAGAATTGCAAGACACGCGAAAGATGAGTATGGAATGTACCTTGCGTACGCAATTACCAGCACAGTGGCTCTCTATGCAGTTGTAAATGCTTCTGTTGCAGTTGGATTGTTGCCAACAACTGGTTTGCCAATGCCTTTCATCAGTTACGGCGGCTCGGCAATGCTGATGACTGCTTTTGCGATGGGTGTGTTGTTGAATATTTCTGCATATACGGATTTGCATCCGCGTTTGCATTATAAGATGTCCGAAGAAGAGAACGATTCAAAATCTGTTGGGGTGGGTAGAGTTTATTGAAATGGAAGGAACATTGAAAATAATGATTGCGGCTGGTGGAACGGGAGGACATATTTTCCCGGCGCTGGCAATAGCGGAGGAAATTCAATCTCATTTTCCAACGGCTCAGTTCCTCTTTGTAGGCACTCAGAACCGAATGGAAGCACGGATTGTGCCTCAGCATGGATTTCCGTTTGCTACAATTTGGATTAGTGGATTTCGTCGTGGTTTCTATCTTAGCAATATTATCTTTCCACTGAAAGTTGCAGTTTCGCTCGTTCAGTCGTATGCGTTGCTTCATCGCTTTTCGCCAGATGTTGTTATTGGAACTGGTGGTTTTGTATGTGGTCCGGTGTTATATGTTGCGAGTGTTATGAAAATTCCAACGGTGATCCATGAATCGAATAGCTATCCCGGCGTTACAACACGGATGCTTGCGCAACGTGCAACGTTGGTACTGCTGGCGTTTGAACAAACAAAGAAATGGCTACGACGCACCGATACATCCATTGTTGTTGGAACGCCAACTCGCGGTTCGCTTGGAACAGTTTCCCATAACGATGGATGTGTGCATTTCCATTTCGATCCATCGAAGCCGACGGTTCTTGTGATGGGCGGAAGTCAGGGTGCAGCGGGAATCAACAGCGCTGTTCGTGCCAATCTTGACGCGCTGTTGTCGAACAGCGTACAACTTCTCTGGCAAACAGGCGAGCGAGATTATGAAGAGTTGAAATCATTTGTAAAGAATTCGCAAGTATGGATTGCACCGTTTATTTCAGAAATGGAATATGCCTATGCCGCCGCCGATGTTGTTGTGTGTCGAGCGGGAGCAATCACAGTTGCAGAAGTTACCCGGCTTGGAAAAGCGGCAATTTTTGTTCCATTTCCTGCCGCTGCTGCTGATCATCAACGACTCAATGCGCAAATGCTTGCGAACGCTGGCGCTGCGGTGATGATCCCTGAGTTATCGCTGAAGGATGAATTGCTTCCGAATATTCTTCGGCTTATCCAAAATAATGATGAGCGAAAACGTATGGAAGATGAGTGCCGCAAATTTGGAAATCCAGATGCAACAAAAGATATTGTCAATAAAATTTTTGAAGTCGTTCAAAAATAATGAGTGAAAAAATATTTCGATATAAATTGGATTTTTATTATCAGCAGGCGGTGATTTATCTCGCAACGTTAGTGCTGTACGTTGGAATACGCGGGAATTTTATCGAGGATCAGTTTAACGTTGTATTCAAAGATCCAATTTTATACATCATCATTTTTTTCGTCGTTCTCTCAATTGTTGTTCTTCTTTTAAATATCTGGAGAGATCGTCGCTTAATTATTACAGACGATGCAATAATTTTTCAATCCCGCGGCAAGCAGCGTATACTTCCTATAAATGAAATTGAATGGATTCATATTGGAAAAGAGAGATTTGTGGAAACAGCAGGTCATTTTCAGTCGGTCAATATACAATGCAAAGATAGACCGATAACGCTTCGGCTCCGTGTTGGTCGGTATGAAAAAAGTCGAGAGCTGGTTGCGGAAATCGAGCGGATAGCGCGGCAAGTACCGCAGAAAAATCCGCCGCGCTTGCACAGATCTCGAAAAATGAGAATACAACAAGGATAAAATTATGTTTCGTTCGATAAAAAAGCTTCATTTTGTTGGAATTGGTGGAATTGGAATGAGTGGAATTGCAGAAATCCTTCTCGATCAGGGTTTCAAAATCAGCGGTTCGGATCGCTCGCTTTCCGAAGTAACGGAACGATTGCAAGCGCTCGGCGCAATCATTTATGAAGGTCATAGAGCTGAAAATATTGCAGAGGATGTCGATACGGTTGTGTATTCATCGGCAATTCAACCAGATAATCCGGAACTTGTCGAAGCTCACCGAAGAAAGATTCCTGTTGTTCGCCGTGCAGAAATGCTTGCTGAAGTCATGCGCCTGAAGTATGGAATTGGCATTGCAGGCACTCATGGCAAAACTACAACCACTTCGATGGTTGGACTTATTCTAATGGAAGGCGGGCTCGATCCGACAGTTGTCGTTGGAGGAAAATTAAGCGGACTTGGAGGTACGAATGCGCGCTTAGGACACGGTGAATTTATTGTTGTTGAAGCGGATGAGTACGATCGTTCATTCCTTTCCATTACACCAACAATTGCCGTGCTTACAACGTTGGAAGTCGATCATCTCGATTGCTATCGGGATCTTGATGATATTAAAAATGCGTTTGTGCAATTTGCAACGAAAGTTCCTTTCTATGGTTTCGTCGTTCTGTGTCTTGACGATCCTGCATTGTTAGATATTATGCCGCAACTCAGCAAGAAAAAAATTATAACGTACGGACTTACACCGCAGGCGGATATTCAAGCAATTGATATCAGACATAAACAGAATGAATCAACATTTACCGTTCTACGAAATGGTAAAGAACTCGGAGAAGTAACATTACAGGTTCCGGGCACGCATAATGTTCAAAATGCTCTTGGCGCAATCGCTGTTGGACTTGAGCTCGATATTCCTTTTGAGAAAATCAAAAATGCAGTGGAAAAGTTTACAGGAGTTTATCGTCGCTGGGAAAAGAAAGGCGAAGTCAACAACATTGCTGTCTATGATGACTATGCTCACCATCCAACAGAGTGCAGAGCAACATTAGCTGGCGCAAAAAGAGGATGGCGTCGGCGAATTGTCTGTGTGTTTCAGCCGCATCTTTATTCCCGCACGCGAGATTTTTACGAAGACTTTGCGAAGTCGTTTTTGCTTGCGGACGTTCTTGTCGTAACAGATGTGTATCCAGCGCGTGAAGAGCCGATTCAAGGAGTTACTGGCGAACTCATCGTCGATGCGGCAAAAAGATTTGGCCATAAGGAAGCGTACTACGTTCAGAATAAAACGGATGTTCCTCATTTTCTAATGAACATTGTAAAAGGAGGCGATATCGTTGTAATGATGGGAGCAGGCGATATTTGGAAATTTGGAGAACAATTTATTAATGAACTAAAAAATAAGAGATAGAGAGATATGATTTCAGTACCAGACATACAAAAATTTTATAAAGGGACGATACTTGTCGACGAACCAATGGCAAACCACACGTGGATGAAGGTTGGAGGTCCAGCAGATTTTTACTTTGAGCCGGCTGACAGAGCTGATCTCCTTGCCCTCATTTCCTATCTTCAGCAGCATCAGCTTCCAATTTTTGTTATTGGGAGAGGAAGCAATGTGCTTGTGAGCGACGAAGGAATTCGCGGCGCTGTAATCAATGTTGAAAAAGCGCTGCAGTCAATTGGTCTGAAAAATGGAAAGGTTGTGGCTGAAGCTGGCGTCCGTCTAACGCAGTTTGTTGATTTTTGTATTCAGAATGAACTCTCTGGCGTTGAAATGCTTGCTGGTATTCCGGGAACAATTGGCGGCGCAGTTGCAATGAATGCAGGCGCACACGGCGGAGAAATATCAAATTATCTCACAGAAGTAGAAGTATTCCGAAATGAAAAAATAGAGAAAATTCCAAGAGATGCAGCTGAGTTCTCGTATCGCCATTCTGGATTTACGTATGACATTATTTTAGCTGCGGCATTTCTTTTACCGAAAGGAAAGAAGGAAGAGCTCGTTCAACGACGTCGTGATTATGTTTTGAAGAGAAACAAAACTCAACCTCTGGAGTTACCGAATTTAGGAAGCATGTTCAAAAATCCGCCGCAAGCTTTTGCTGCTCAATTGATTGAGCAGGCAGGATTGAAAGGCAAGCGCATTGGCGGAGCGCAGGTTTCAGAGAAACATGCGAATTTTATTGTCAATGTTGGGAATGCAACTGCGGCGGATATTTTACGCCTCGTTGATCTTATTCAACGCACGGTGTATCAACACTTTGGAGTTGAGTTAGAGTTGGAAGTGAAACTCGTCGGCTTCTCAGAAATGAATCCGGAGGCTGCATGACTGTTGAGAAACGAAGAATAGTTGTACTTGGCATTCTTCTGGTCTCGATTATTCTCATTATTTGTGCGGGACAAGTTTGGAAAAGTTCGCTCACAGTAAAAAATATTTCCATTGCAGGAAACAAACTTGTCGGTACGAACGAGATTATGCAATTGGTTGGCGTAAAGCAAGGAACGTTGCTCTTTAGTACGAATTTGACAGAAATTCAAAATAACGTGATGGGTCATTACTACATAAAAAATGCAATCGTAAAACGGAATTTGCCTCACACTATTGCTGTAGAGGTTGAGGAACGAGTTCCAATTGCAATCGTGAACAGCGCAAAATTGTACTACGTTGATGATGAAGGCGTTGTACTTCCTCGTCCTGTATCGAGTACTTTGCTTGATATACCGCTTCTTAGCGGCGTATCGGATGGCGAAAATATTTCTGCTGGTTCAAGGCTTAAGTCTGAATCAATTCAGGAAGCATTATCATTATTGCGAATTATGCGCGTATTGAATCGTCCTCTTTACCATGCAATTTCGGAAGTTCAGGTAAACAGCGCGTTTGGGATTCAGTTGTTGACTGCGGACAATTGTGTGCCAATTATTTGTGGACACGGAAACATTGTAGAAAAGTTTGTGAAGTTAGAAGCTTTCTGGAATCAATATGTACTGACGCGTGGTACTGCAGCGCTTCGCTATGTTGATGTACGCTTTACAGATCGTATCATCGCGCGTTGGAATAAAGACGCTCAAGGGCAAAAAGCCCAGTTGTAATTATGAAGGATAGAATATGGAACAAGACATTGTTGTTGGTTTAGATATTGGTACAACAAAAGTTTGCGCTGTGGTAGCTTGTCCAGATGAAAATTATCCGGGTAAGTTACGTATTCTTGGAATTGGGAAAAGTCCCTCGGAAGGTTTGACGAGAGGCGTCGTTACAAACATCGAAAAAACAGTCAAAGCAATTCAAACTGCAGTGCAGGATGCAGAACAGCAATCGGGAGTGAAAATAAATTCGGTGAGTGTTGGAATTGCAGGAGATCATATTCAGAGTTTTCAAAGTCGTGGAGTTATTAGCATCAGCCGACCGGATAATGAAATAACAAAAGAAGATGTCGTTCGTCTCATCGAAGACACTAAGAAAGTTGCATTACCGCCTGACCGGAAAATTATTCACGTTATTCCACAACAATTTATTGTTGATGGGCAGGATGGAATTTACGATCCAGTTGGAATGTCCGGCGTACGAATGGAAGCGGTCGTTCATATTATAACAGGACTTGTAACGGCTGCGCAAAATATTTACAAATGCGTTCAGCGCGCAGGACTCAACGTAAATGATATGGTGCTCGAGCCTCTGGCGTCGAGTTATGCAGTCTTAGACGATGAGGAAAAAGAAGTTGGAGTGGCGCTGCTGGATATTGGCGGCGGAACAACAGACTTAGCGGTTTTTGAAGAACGTACTATTCGGCATACCGCTGTGATTGGCATCGCTGGCAAAAAGGTAACCGACGATATCCGGAAAGGTTTTGGAATTTTATCCGATCAAGCCGAGCGAATCAAAATTGATTATGGATATGCGTATGAACCAGCAATAGTAGATAATCAACCGATACTGTTACCGGGAATTGGCGGTCGTCCGCCAATCGAAATCGACAAACAAATTCTCTGTAAAGTTATCGAGCCGCGGATGGAAGAGATTCTGGAATTTGCTGGAATGGAAATTAAGCGGTCCGGCTATTCTCATCATTTATCGGCAGGCGTTGTACTCACCGGCGGAGGTTCTCTCATTAAAGGAACAGCGGATCTTGCAAAAGAAGTTCTCGGTATGCCGGTTAAAATTGGAACGCCTGGAGGTTTCAGCTCAGGATTTGTTCGAGAAATCGAGAATCCAATGTTTGCAACAGGAGTCGGATTGGTGTTGCACGAATTAAAATATCGCGACCGCTCGGCAGTGAAATCAATTATGAATGATGGAAAAGGCAAAACGATTTTTCAACGAATGAAAAAATGGTTTGACGAATTATAGAAAAGAGGAATTCAAGCAATATGATATGTTTCAATCATAAAACAACAAACATCCACAAATATAAGGAGACCCACCGTGCCTATTGAACTTGATGTACCAAGCAATCGAGGGGCAAAAATCCGTGTCGTCGGCGTTGGCGGCGGCGGCGGAAATGCTATAAACAGTATGATCGATAAAGGTCTGGTTGGAGTTGACTTTGTCGCTATCAACACAGATCTGCAAGCGCTTGAGCGCAGTAAAGCTCCAATAAAAATTCAAGTCGGCAAAACTCTTACACGAGGACTTGGCGCTGGAGCGGATCCCAGCATTGGTTACCGTGCAGTGGAAGAGAATCGTGAAGAAATAGCTCAAGCCCTAACCGGATGCGATATGGTTTTTATCACTGCCGGTATGGGAGGCGGTACTGGAACTGGCGGTGCGCCATTAGTTGCAAATATTGCAAAAAGTGTTGGAGCGCTCGTAGTTGGAATTGTAACAAAACCATTTATGAGCGAATCGAAGAAACGTATGGCGCAAGCGGAACAAGGAATCGAGGAACTCAGGAAAACTGTTGATACGCTCATCGTTATTCCAAATCAAAAACTTCTTGAACTCATCGATCGCCGTACGCCAATTATCGAAGCGTTCGAACTTGCAAATCAAGTGTTGTATAATGCAACACGCGGTATCTCGGAAGTCATCACCGTACCCGGATACATCAATGTTGATTTCGCAGACGTCCGAACGATTATGAAAGAAATGGGCGATGCGTTGATGGGAACAGGAATTGCCTCAGGCGAAGATCGCGCAACCGAAGCTGCTCACAAAGCAATTTCAAGTCCGTTGCTCGAAGGAATTTCCATCGCTGGCGCGCAAGGAATTCTCATTAACATCACTGGCGGTCCAGATATGAGCCTCATCGAAGTTGATGAAGCGACAAAGATTATTTACGAGGCGGCTGGCGACGAAGCGAATGTTATTCTTGGCACCGTCATCGATGAGTCCCTGGATGATAAAATAATGGTTACGGTTATTGCAACCGGATTTAATAAGCGTGCGTCGGTTGTTCAGCGTCCGGCAAAATCTCGTCTCATTGATCATGTGCCAAATGGACCTACAGAGCTATCTAATTATGAGGGACCAGCTTATATACGAAAAGGTATGCAACTTCCTTTTACTCAGCAACTACAGAAAGAGCCAGAAAAAGAAAAGATCGATAAATCCGATGTTGATCGTCCGGCATTCTTGCGCAAGATAATGGATTAGAAGTTGCTCGGTTCCATTTTCACCTCTTCCCAGCACGGTGGGCGCTTGAGGTGAAAAATTCCTGTCTCCCCAATCAGTATTATTCGGGGAGACAGGATGTCTATTTTGTTTATGCTATTCTTGAGAGGTTGGAGAGTCGTTTTCTTCTTGTTGGCTCACTGCATTTTTATCTGCGAGTTCTTCGATTTTTACAGTAAGCGAGAGCGAAGCATTCTGCTCTTCGGTTGTCATCGTTCCTTCACATTCATTCCTTTTGGGATTAAGTACGAGGAAATCAATATCCTGGTTCTTTTCATTTTGCTTGCGCAGTAGTACGAGCATATTGAGAGATTCGATAAATTGATAGAGCATTTTGAGTATTTCACCCTTCTTGATGCCAGCAATTTCCCGCAAATCCTCATTATCGAAAACAAGAGAAATTACCGAAGAACGATTTTCCATCGAAGTATCCTGTATTCGTTTGATAATTTTTTGAAGAAAGGTGAGAATATCTTCTTTTTGCAGAAACGATGATGTAGAAATTTGATGATTGAATGAACCCTCGAAATCTAAAATAAATCGTTTGCCTGCCATTGATGCGCCGTTCGAGGATGATTCGAATTGTTCGTACTCGATATGGAGAGAAATATATTTTTCTTCGCGTACGCTTCCAGATAGCGAGAGAAATTCCCCAGCTTTTACAGTTGATTGGTATGAGAAATTTATAATGTTATTCGACTGAAATTTTTCGAGGTCGATTTGAAAGGGAAGCGTATGGTTCGCGAGTTCTTGAGCGAGCGATGAAACTTCCAGCTGATCGGTATTTTTAGATCGAGAATTCTGTAATTGCATTTTCGCATTTAATGCCGAAAGATTCTTCGCTAATAACTGCGTCTGAGCCAATTGTATAGAATTTATTCGCATACACTTATCCCTTACAATTATTATCGGCAGAATTGACGTAATCTTAAGAGGAAATTTTAATTTTTGAAATATTTGTAAAAAAAGTTCAATAGAGATAACATTGTGAAAGAAGTGATAGTGAATGTGATTAAATTGGTGGCTTCGATACGAGCAGTCGCTCTACTCAGCCACCGTCAGTGGTTTAGTTGTTGGGTAGCAATAAGGCGTATCAAAGCAACAAGAGTTACGACCGTTTTTCTTGATTATCCTATTTCTTTTTTAGTTCTTCAATTCGTTTTTGCGCTTGTTCTTTTGCTCTCTCGTCGCCGTATTCTATGGTTAATTGATAATATTTGATTGCATTTTTGTCATCGCCTTTCAGTCTGTATGCCTGAGCTATATTGTTAAGAACAATATAATCTTTTGGGTTGAGTTCGTGTGCTTTAAGGAGAAGTTCTAAGGCTTTGTCGTATTGCGATTGAATCATATAGACGACTGAAAGATTCGAGAGACTCTCGATATGGTCTGGGTAATATTTCAAAATAGCTTCTGCAATTCGTTTCATATTGTTCAGCAAAGAATCATTCCCTGTATTGTAGAGCTGTACTTGATAATCCTGAATCGAACTTAGCATAAAATTTTTTGGATCCTCAACCGGTTGATTATCTTCCCATGCCCATTTGTTTTTGTTAAGGGAAGAATAATCAACAGTCTTGATAATTTCATTTGTGAAAGTTTCGTAATCCTCAATCTGCCCCAGTAAATAGATTTTTCCAAATCTCATATCCAGTCTGTCCGGATATTTGATTATTCCTTTGTCTATCCAATAGAAGGCTTTGCTCAAGGTATCACGATCATAATAGGTGTCGCCGTACATATATCCGACAGGTTCTTTCTTTGTTGTATCCTGATCCATTATTGCGAAGGCATATTCTCCTTTTGGATTTTGCCCAAGCGTAATGTTTTCCTTTCTACTTATATTCAAGTAGTAGTTAAAATAAGCAACGAATAATTCAGCGTCATTGCTATCGGAACTTTCCCAATTTTGTAGAAGGCGCTGCATTGCCACAGTATCGTGCTTTGCAAGGAGGTCATTGAATTGCATTTTATAAGTCTGCCCAACTCCTTGATGAAAAATGAAGAAAAGACTTAAGATCAGAAATGTGGTTCGTTTATTCATTGGTTATTCTCCAATAGTTGTAAAAATAGAATTTTGTATTTGGCGTGAAAATTTATCTTTATTGGTATTGTTTATTTGTTGTCTATGTTGGGTTTGTAGCATATAACGCCGTGTTGGTGAAAGGAATTATTAAGTCTTAATAGAGTCATTTCTCAGGACTAAATCCCATCATTGTTTAGCGGGACGATGCGAGGATAGGCAGGTGGTATCGGCGACCGGCTTGGGGGATTTTTCAAACGATTATTTATGTATTCTATTTTTTTTCTATTACATAAATTGGGATTATCTTTCCTCATATAATTTCATCGTTATTTTCTTCTCCATTGGATAAATATTACAAATCTGATTCAAAGAATACATTCCATCATACCATATCAAATGTTTAATGTGGCGAATTAGTTTATTGTTTTTATTTTTGTATGAGAATCTATAGTGATTTATTCCTGCAATACGAGCGTAATTCTGAAGTATGTCTGTCTTTTTGAGAAGAAAAGTTTCTTGGGTATAAAAAGAAAAATGAGCGACTAAAATATCACCAATCAGCCTACCTGGTTTGCCAGTTAAAATTGGAAGTTTTGCAGAGATATATTCTTCCTCATCAACATCTACAGGACAAAATTTATCTCCAAGTTCTTTGCTATAGTCGCCAAAAAAACCTATCGTGTTTACTGAAAATCTTTGTAAAAACAATTCAAACTTGTCGTTAATTTTCCATTTCTCAAGATTTGTACTATCATAAGATTTGAGGAATAAATGATGTAACATTGCTGCAAAAACAGGAGACCCCCAGCCAATTGCTGAAGTTGCCTGAGCAGTAAGATTAGCATTTGTATCGATGATATTTTTAGCATATAGCAAATAAGTACAAATAGCATTATTAATAACCACTGGACTCCACCAGGAATATTTCTCTTTTTCTTCTACTGCTTTAGAATATAGTAATAAACCAAAATTATCCGGCAAATACACAATATCATCATCGATTCTTATGTAGAAAACGTCTGCGTCTCTAGTATTTTTATAAAATTTGCTTATAGATCTATTGCTGCCGTCAACGCCTTCTTCTTGAACGATTTTTATTTTTTTATGTTGTTTTGCCAATGAGTTGATATAGTTCCTATCGTTCGTATCTCTACAATTATCCCAGAGGTGCCATTCATCTATTGAGATGTCTTTTAAAATGTATTTTGACAAAATTTCCATATATTTTTTTCGACCGGCAGGAGTAACAGCAATAATTTTATGTTGTTTCCGTGTATTCATGTTTTTCGTTGTTGGTTGCATTTGCTTTTATTTTTCTCTACAGATCGGATTCTTTTTTACTCCTGAAGAATTTGTAGTGATAATTGGAGAATGGAAAGTTATGATTTCTCTTCTTCCGGTGGTTTTGGAGCGCCATGTTTTCTGTCGGAAACGTCTGTGAAAAAAACGGAAAGTCCTTCAGGAGAGGGATAAATACGCGTTTCGAACCACTTCCGCCACGGCGCATGCCATTCTTCAAAGTATAGTCGTTTCTGTTCTTCGAAGGCGCAAAGGAAGTCCTTGTAGATTGTCTGTCCGACAGTATCGGGAAAAACATCCCAGAACACCTTCCCCATCAACTCTTCAGATTCTTTTCCAAGTATTTGCGCTCCGCGTTTATTGATGTAAGTTACTCTCCAATTGTCATCGAGAGCAAAGAAACCATCGGAGATTCGTTCAAGAATTTCAATGAGTTGTTGATGTGTGCGTCGTAATTCTTCTTCGGCACGGAGTTTCTCTTCAACAAGTCGTTTGTGTTCCAATGCGGAGAGCACCGATGCAATCAGTCGCGATGAATTTGTTTTTAACACGTAGTCGTACGCTCCAGCTTTCATGCAATCGATTGCCCTTTCTTCTCCCACGCTTCCAGTAAAAATAATTGCTGGCGTTGTGGCGGCTAATTCCTGAGCAATACGGAGGGCTTGCAATCCGTCGATATCCGGCAGGGTATAATCGAGGATAATGCAGTCGAACGAATTATTTTTGAGAGCGTCGATGTATTGCGCCCGAGAACGGCTACTGTGAATTTTGAAATCTTTTTGTGTGATTTCTAACTTGCGGGTTACAAGACGTATTCCTGCAGGATCGTCTTCAAGAATTAGAATAGACGCAGACGTTGCCATACCCCCACCTCTTAATTGAAAATAGAAAGAATTTAATTGTGGATGAGAAGAAATTACTTCTTCGATAACCGAAAATCAATACTCGAATGAAAAAATTATGTGTGCGCGTCATTTGACGAATGCCATTCGCTTTCGGGGATGTTTGCTAATATATTTGCATACCGAGCAAGGACAAAAAGTAAATCTGAACAACGATTAAAGTATATCAATAACAGGGGATTTAGCGATTCTTTTGAGGCAAGGAGAGATAGCGTGCGTTCTGCCCGTCGGCAAATCGAACGAGCGGCATGGAGATGCGCCGCTATAATTGAGCCACCGGGAATAATGAAAGAACTTAAAGGCGGCAATAATGCGTCAATTGAATCAATGAATTTTTCTAATTCTGAAATATTGTGTTCCTGAATTTTGGGGATTTTAAGGTCAGGTTTCCTCGATGATAATTCTGCGCTTGCAATAAAGAGATCGTTCTGAATTTGTTTTAGTACTTCATTGATTTTTTCTGGAGGTTGAAACGAAATTACAATGCCAAGGAAGGTATTGAATTCATCGATGACGCCAAGCGTCTCGATTCGGATGTCATACTTTGGCGCTCGGCTTCCGCCGAATAGAGATGTATCGCCGTTATCTCCAGATTTTGTATAAATTTTTTGAGCCATAGAGTCAATCAATCATACGAGGGAAGTACATAGAAATTAGTTTTTACTTTCTTTTCGATTGTTTTTTGTAATATTGTGGAAAGTCATTGTAATAATAAATGCATGTTGCAATTCCTTTAAAGAAGTTATCGAGATCTAAAAATTCGTTTGGTGCATGAGCATTTTCGTCTGGCAATCCAAAACCCAATAGAACAGAATCTGCGCCAAGAATTTTTTTAAAATCGACAACAATTGGAATAGAACCGCCTTCCCGTTGGTAGAGTGGTTTCTTTCCAAAAGCTTTTTCTAAAGCAGCGACTGCTGTTTGAACACCAGAGCTTGCTATTGGAGTGAGCGCTGGTTCTCCGGCGCTAAGAATTCTTACATCAACTTTTACAGTTTTCGGAGCAATAGATTGAATATGTTTGCGAAAAAGTTTTGCAATAACATCGGGCTTTTGATTTGGTACGAGTCGCATTGAAATTTTAGCAAGAGCGCGAGCCGGGAGTACGGTCTTTGCACCTTGTCCGGTGTATCCTCCAATAATTCCATTACACTCTAATGTTGGCCGCGCCCAAAGGCGTTCGAGCGTTGTGTAACCTTTTTCGCCGTATAAATGTCGAACTCCAAGTTTTTTTGCATAAGCGCTGTCGCTCCATGGCAAACGTGCAAATGCCTCTCGTTCGTTCTTTGTCAATGGAAGCACAGAATCATAGAATCCTTTGATTGTTACTCTTCCTTGGACATCATGGAGCGAAGCAATGATTTCGGCAAGCGCCTGTATTGGGTTATGAAGCGCACCGCCATAGGAACCTGAATGTAAATCAGAGTTTGGTCCAGTTACTTCGACTTCTGCATAACATAATCCGCGGAGGCCATACGTAACTGAAGGCACTCCTTTGGCGAACATACTGGAATCTGAAATAAGTACAACATCGCATGCTAAAAGATCTTTGTGTTGTGAGAGAAAGAGAGGAAGATGTTCACTGCCGATTTCTTCTTCCCCCTCGAATATGAGTTTAATATTGACGGGAAGTGATATTCCATTTTTTAAATATGATTCAAGCGCTTTAAGATGAATGAAAAGCTGTCCTTTATCATCTGTTGCGCCGCGTGCATAGAGTCTACCATCTTTTATGGTAGCTTCAAATGGTGGAGAATCCCATTCATTGATTGGATCTTCGGGTTGAACATCATAATGTCCATAAATGAGGATTGTTGGAGCATTTGGGGAAGAGCGAAGTTCACCATAGACAATTGGATTTCCATCGGTTTCGAGAATCTCGACAATTGGAATGCCAATAGCCCTAAGCTGGTGTGCTAACCATTCTGCAGCCTGCCAGAGTTCCGACTTTCGGTCAGGCTGAGAACTGACGCTTGGAATTGCTAAAAAATCTCTTAATTCTGAGAGAAATCGCTCCTGGTTTTCATTAACGTAGCGTACTAATTGATCCATAGATATTCCTTCAATGGAAAGATGACGTTTGTGAAAAATATAGTCAACGGCTGTAGCAAACGCAACTTAAGAAGTGCAAGAAGTAAAATCAATCACAAATGCAATGAGGAAAATCAGATTGAATCTTTCAAAATAATGAGTACCTTTCATTTCGGAGGATATGATAAAATTATAACCGTTGTAAAAAAATACACACGTTCTGACATTAATCAACGAAAGCTTGGAAGAGCTTTCAATTTTTTCATTACTAACAATTTACAGGAGGATTTATGAATAAAAATTTGATCTGGGGAATCGTACTCATTGTTGTCGCAATTATTGCGTTTGTCATCGGACGCAATACTGCGATGCCGCCGCAAGAAAAGGAGCAAGCCGCAGTTGCTCAGGCAGCGAAGCCATCGTTCGAAGGGGCTGAGAAGCATGAAATAACGATGGAAGAAGCGGAGAAATATATTCAAAACTATCAAAATAAAATGATGCCGAAAGGAAAAGCTGTTACTACATTTACAAAAGGCGGAACAGTGGACAGAGCGATTATCGATAAAATCTTAGCCCAACCCGGTTGTCAGCAACTGCGATTCTACTATGCTATTGATGATTCTGGAAAACAAACGATTGTCATTATGGGCGTCGATACGAGTGGAAGAAAAATGATGCCTGGAATCATTGGAGATAGAATTAGACCTTGTCCGCCGTTCTGCGATTAAGGCGATCATTTATCAAGTAGATATGATTTTTATGATGACAATGCCATTCCTATTTTATGCGGCATGTGTAGTCGTAATTTGTGCTCCAGTTGTAGGCACCTTTTTTATAAATAAAGTTACAACACCGTTGCGTTTACTTATTGTACTGCTATGGGTGTGGTGTTTTGCTGGTGTGGCGGAAAATTATACAGGCATGCACCACATAAAGAATCTCTGGATTTCACAAATCATCAATGTAGTTGAGTTATTCTTGTTTACATGGATTTATTGGCATTGGCGTTTGAGTAAACGCAACGGATTCATACTCTGGGGCGCATTTATACTTTATGCAATGTTTTGGATAGTGGCAAAGATGACATTTGAACCTATTACAGTGTTCGATGACGTTACCTCTGGTATATTAAAGCTGTATCAAATATGTTTTAGTTGTATTGTAATTGTTACCGTTTTTAAAGAAGATTCGAAAATCCCATTGTGGAGAGAACCAAAATTTTTGGTTACAGTTGCTTTTTTGCTGTATGCTAGCTCGACGTTTTTTCTTTTTTCTCTTGCCACGCCACTTCTTCAATTCTCGGAAGGAATTTTTCGTTCGCTGTACAACATCAATTGGAGTATGATTATTAGCAGTGATCTCATTTTTCTCTATGCTCTTTTCTGTGACTCGAAAATTCAGAAAATTGCAATCAGCGCATAAAGAACAAAGGCTTCCAGTTACCCGAGGAGAAGTCTATTTACCCGAAATAGTCAATTTGAGTGCAACTTTTTTCAATGGCGTTTATCTGCAGTTGTAAGGGGCAAAGAGGAAACTCATAATTCCCACAAAAATTTTTTATGCTGGAGAAAATATTCGATTTGTTGAACGCTGTACTGCGCCTTCCGTTCTACAGCTTCCATTGTGTTAAATGCGTTGTGCGGCGTTAGAAGAACGTTCGGGAATTCCATAAGTGTTTTAATGGTGGCAACAGATTCGGAGTTCACATCGGCTTTCCCTCGTAGAGATGATGCAAGGTTTGGTTCATCTTCGAAGACATCTAGTCCAGCTCCACCGAGATGATGTTCTTCGAGAAGTCGAACAATATCTTTCAATGGCGCATGTTCGCCACGAGCAATATTGATGAAGATAGTGTCTTTCTTAACGTGTTTGAGGAGATCATAAGAGAAGTAGCCGCGATTTTCGTTAGTCAAATTCATTGCACAAACTATAATATCAGCCCATCGAATACCCTCATCTCTTTCTACATAATTTACGAATGAATATTTCTGTTCGATGTCTACGCCTTTCACTTCCATACGAAGAGCAGAACCAATGCGAGCAATTTCGCTTCCAATTCGTCCAACTCCAATAACAAGCAACTTTTTTCCAGCGCATTCAAATCCCGTAATGCCATCGCGATTAAATGTTGGAAACTGCTTCCATTGCAGCGGAAGTTTTCGCAGGAGCGCAAGAGTGAGGAGAATTGCATGCTCGGCGACTGCTTGAGTGGCATATTCTTCCAGATAACCGCAATGAGGCGGCGATGAAACCTGTTTACGATAGTTGACAAGATGATCGTAACCGGTACTTCTGCTAAGAATACCATCGAGTTGTGTTGACCATTGAGGTGGAAGGATTGATTGAGTACGAATGCTAATAAGTCTGGCTGGAGGCGCAGAATGGCTTTCTTCCTGAATAGTCTTCCAAGTCATTCCATAAGAAATCGAGCTGGGAAGAAATTTTTTTAGCGCATCAGCTTCTTCTTCGAATGCTTCATAGAAAAAAACGTCGTACATATATCATCTCCTACTTATGAAAGTTTGCGAATAAAAGAGAAATGGACAGTAAGCCAGACAGCAAAAAGTATTGAAATAAATGCTCCAATGAAAATTGCAAAAGGCACTGTTGAGTATTCAGCGATGGTTCCGTATGCGAGCGAACCCAGAGGCATCATTCCCATCATTGCCATAGAATAGACGCTCATAATTCTGCCGCGGAGTGAATTTTCTACATGTGTTTGGATAAGAGCGTTTGCTGTATTGATTAACATCATAATTCCTAATCCTGCGCCTAATAACGCAAAGATCGAAAAAGGCAGCCAGTGAATTCCAGCAAAGAGCAAGAGAAAAGCTGGATAGATAAAAGATGCAACGTTAAGTATTTTTCCCTTCAAATGCGTTCTTCCAATCATTGCAATTGTCAATGCTCCTAACACTGAGCCGATACCGCGAGAAGATTGAAGAATGCCTGCAGTAATGGAATTGCCATGGAGCACGCTTACAGCCCACGCCGGCAGCATTGCCTGATAGCCCATTCCCAAGATGTTCGATATAGCAACTGTTAGAAGAAGTGTGCGAATTACTTTATGGTGAAGGATGTAAGTAAGTCCTTCTTTAATTTCTGCTCGGAATGATGATTCAATCGTTCTATCTCTTTGTTTCGGTGGAAGGTTCATTAACGTAAGAGAAAGAAGAATAGCAAGGAATGAGATAGTGTTTATGCCAAAGCAGACTACCGGTCCAAATACAGCGTAAACAATTCCAGCAATTGTAGGACCTAAGGCTACCGCGCTATTGAACATTGTTGAGTTTAAAGCAATAGCGTTGGTTAGATATTCTGTAGGTACTAATTCGTGCACGAATGCTTGACGAGCTGGCGCATCGAAAGCATTTGCAACTCCATTTACAAAAGCAATAACAATGAGATGCCATGGTTGCACTTTGCCGGTGAAGGTAATGACCGTAAGAAAGCCAGCAATGCACATCATAGATATTTGTGTTACCATAAGTACTTTTCGCCGCTCAAAGCGATCGGATGCAACTCCGCCAAAAAGAGCAAAAAGGAGCGCTGGGATGCCATTTGCAAATCCAACAAAACCCAGGTAAGCAGGAGAGTGAGTAAGTTCGTACATCAAAAAGCCCATTGCAGTTGTTTGCATCCAGGTCCCAACTAACGATGCTAATTGTCCACTAAACCACAATCTAAAATTACGGAACTTCAGAGATGAAAAACCTTGCTGCAAGCTATTATTTGAAGAAGGCATAAGTATTAACGAGTAGTATCCGTACAGAGGAAAATCCGAAACACGCTTAAATCCTTTTGAATTGAAATCTGTGTGCCCGAAGGGGGACTTGAACCCCCACCTCCTATACGGAGACTAGACCCTGAATCTAGCGCGTCTGCCAATTCCGCCATCCGGGCAATTCGTATGTAGTGTACAGATTTTTTTCAGGAAACTCAATTTTGAATTTTTGAATGTGTACCTCAAAACTCCAATTTATTTTATCAACAGATTTCAATTCCGTTCCGTTCTATGTTCCTTGATTTTCCTCTGATTATTCGCTAATATTTTCAATCATAAAATAAAAGAAGCTCATCCCATAACGAAAATACCTTGAAACTGTGATATAAAGTTTATCGATGAGAATGGAAATCGGTTATCGAGGCTTGGAGAATACTAAGAATGGTAAAGAATAAAATACTTGGTGAAGCAATAACGTATGACGATGTTTTGCTTATCCCTGCAAAATCGACGGTGTTACCGCGTGAAACCAATGTTACAACAAAATTAACCCGAAACATTGGACTCAATATTCCACTTGTCAGCGCAGCGATGGATACGATTACGGAATCTGAAATGGCAGTGGCGATGGCTCGTGAAGGTGGAATCGGAATTATCCATAAAAATCTTTCCATTGAACGTCAGGCTGAGGAAGTCGATCGGGTTAAGCGCTCGGAAAGCGGAATGATTCAAAATCCAATTACGTTATCGCCGAATCATACAGTAGGCGATGCGCTGGAAGTAATGAGAAAATACAGTATTTCTGGTATTCCAATTGTCGATCAGGAAAAGCTCGTTGGGATTCTCACAAACCGTGATTTGCGTTTTGAACCGAATCTCAATCTCCCTGTGAGCAATGTTATGACTTCAACAAATCTTATTACAGCTCCAGTTGGGACGACGCTTGAGGAAGCGGAACGAATTCTTCAGAAGCATAGAATCGAGAAGCTTCCAGTTGTTGATAAGAACGGAAAACTTCGAGGACTTATTACATTCAAAGATATTCAAAAGAAAAAACGACATCCAAATGCGTGCAAAGATAAACTTGGAAGATTAAGAGTTGGAGCTGCGGTTGGTATTACTGCAGATACATTCGATCGGGTTACGGCGCTTATTTCTGCTGGCGCTGATGTTATTGTTGTTGATACAGCGCATGGTCATTCGCAAGGAGTGCTAAAAATGGTAAAAGCGATTCGATCGAAATTTGATGTTGATTTGATAGCAGGCAATGTGGCAACTGCCGAAGGCACACGCGATTTAATTCGTGCGGGAGTTGATGCAGTCAAAGTAGGTATCGGACCTGGTTCTATATGTACAACGCGAGTTGTAGCAGGAGTTGGCATTCCTCAGGTTACCGCAATTATTGAGTGCGCAAAGGTTGCGGCGCGTTCAAAAGTACCAATTATAGCGGATGGTGGAATAAAACAAACCGGCGATATTGCCAAAGCAATTGCTGCTGGTGCAGATTCTGTCATGATTGGTGGATTATTTGCGGGCGTTGAAGAAACTCCCGGCGAAACAATTCTCTATGAAGGCAGAAGCTATAAAGTATATCGAGGTATGGGTTCTCTTGGCGCAATGAAAGAAGGGAGTAAAGACAGGTATTTTCAGGATACAGAAGATGATATAAAGAAACTTGTTCCTGAAGGCATCGAAGGTCGTATGCCATTTAAAGGACCGTTGAGCGACACATTATATCAAATGGTTGGAGGATTGCGTGCAGCGATGGGGTACTGTGGATGTCATACAATTCCAGAGATGAAAGCAAAAGCGCAATTCGTTCGGATGACAGAGGCTGGCTTGCGTGAAAGTCATCCTCACGATGTTACCATTACGAAAGAACCTCCAAATTATCATCTCTAATATTCTTCATGCATTCCAACAAATTAGAACTTCTTCGTTCCGCAATGCATCAGCGTAAGCTTAATGCATTCCTTGTAACAGATATTATCCATGTGCGATACTTAACAGGATTCTCTGGCTCTAATGGAGTTTGTCTTATTACTCCGACAAAGCAATATTTTTTTACAGACAATCGGTATAGACAACAATCCGCTCAAGAAGTACATTCATTCAAAATAATAATTGCTCCCGAACAAATTTCTCGTACAATTGCGGAAAAAAAATTACTTGCTGGATTTCACCGAATTGGGATCGAAGCAAGCGCTGTAACATTAGAAGAGCATCGTACTCTAAAACGCTGGTTTCCAAACTGCCGATTCATTTCCACGACAGGAATTATCGAATCGATGAGCGCTATCAAGCAGCCCGATGAACTTGACTGTATTCGGAAAGCTGCTGCGATTACCGATAGCGTCTTTGAAAAAATTCTACCTCTTCTTCATCCAGGTGTGAGAGAGTGTGATATTGCAGCTGAAATTAGTTACTGGCATCGACGATTTGGCGCAGAGGGAGATTCTTTTGAGCCGATTGTTGCCAGCGGCGAACGCGGCGCATTGCCCCACGCCAGAGCATCGGAAAAGAAAATGAAGCGCGGCGAATTTGTTGTTCTTGATTTCGGTTGCAGATACAAAGGATATTGTAGCGACATAACTCGTACTGTAGCAATCGGGAAAGTATCTTCCCAATTCAAAAGAATTTATGAAATAGTGCTCGAAGCGCAACAAATGGCAATTGAAGCAGTGCAACCGGGCATTCCTGCAAAATCTGTTGATGCGGTTGCTCGGAAGCACATTCAACGACATGGTTTTGGCGCATATTTTTTCCATTCGCTCGGTCATGGACTTGGAATACGAATTCATGAGTCGCTCCTGCTTTCTATTCGGAGTAATGAAATTCTCCAACCTGGAAATGTTTTTACAATTGAACCCGGAATTTATATTCCAGACAAAGGCGGCGTACGAATCGAGGATGACATTGCGCTCCATGCCGACCGAGTCGAAATAATAACTCATTCACCGAAAGAACTTATTGTAGTATGAATGCTCAAGCTCAAGGATATCGAAGCGTATTGATGATTGCCTACTACTTTCCGCCAATGGGGTTAAGTGGCGTGCAACGTACAGCAAAATTTGCAAAGTATCTGCCTCAGTATGGATGGAAGCCAACCGTGCTTACAATTGACCCTTATGGATACTATGCATTCGATGATTCGTTATTGCATGAAATAGAAGAAGCGGGCGTACAGATTGTTCGAACTGGCGTTCGAGATGTTAGCAAGTTATTTAAGAAGAAAACAGTGATACGCATGCCGTCGGAACGCAAACGAAAGGTAATGCAATTCATTGGCGATTTTTTCTTTATTCCAGATACAAAACGAGCATGGAAATCAATTGCAGTTGATGCGGGCGAACAGCTCCTTACACAGAATCACTTCGATCTCATTTTTGCTACAGCTCCGCCAAACACTGATTTTCTTATCGGGATGGAATTGAAACGCAGATTTAAGATTCCTTTAGTTGTTGACTATCGAGATTCCTGGACAGATTATCCGTTTAAATATTTTCCCACGCCAATTCATCGTTGGCAGCACACCCATCTGGAGAAAAAGGTTCTCCACGCGGCGGATCGTGTTATCGTTACCCATCGGCGTGTAAAAGAATCTCTGCTCATTCGTTATAAGTTTTTAACCTACGACGATATTGTCATTCTTTCGCAAGGATATGATCCAGATGATATAGAGATGGAAACAGCTCCTTCAAAAAGTACCAGAAAGATGAAAATAGTTCATACCGGCACATTTTATGGTGGACGTAATCCCGCAGTTTTTGCACAAGCGCTGTCGAATGTTCTCCGAGACAATCCAAAAATACGCGGTCGTATTGAAGTGCATCTCATCGGACAGGTTCGTGCGGAAGATAAACAACTCATCGAACGGCTCGATCTTCAGAATGTGGTTATCTTCGATGGATATTTATCCCATCGTGAAAGCGTCCATGCTCTTATGAATGCAAATTTACTTTGGTTTGTGATTGATAACGATTATCAAACTCCAGGAAAACTCTATGAGTATTTTGGCGCTCGGAAACCTATCCTTGCTTCCGTTGTCGATGGATATACAAAAGATTTGCTTCGATCGTGCGGCGCTGCGTTCTGTGTACCGCTTCAGGATGTTGCAGCGCATGAACAAGCGTTGCTTGAGTGTTTTCAGAAATTTGAACACAAAAAATTACCGAATATTCCAGAAGAGTTTGCAAAGAAATTCGATCGCCGATTTTTGACAGGCGAGCTTGCACGGCTCTTTGAATTTCTTATGGAGTATGATAGAGGAACCACTGTTCAGGTTAAGGAGGAGGCGCTATGAATATTCTTGTAGTTGGCTCTGGAGGAAGAGAACATGCACTTGTGTGGAAGCTCAGTCAGAGTCCTCAGGTAAAAAAAATTTACTGTGCTCCCGGTAACGGCGGTATTGCTAAACTTGCAGAGCTCGTTTCGATTCAGGTAACCGATATTACCAATCTACTGAAGTTTGCCAAAAATAATAACATCGATCTTACCGTTGTGGGACCTGAACAACCTTTAGTAAAGGGTATTGTAGACGTATTTCGAAAAAGTGGGCTCAAAATTTTTGGTCCTACACAAGCGGCAGCTCAATTGGAGGGGAGCAAAGTTTTTGCAAAGGAATTTATGAATCGCCATTCTATTCCAAGCGCGCGATTCCGTTCTTTCCAGCGAAGTGAGCTTGAGTCGGCAAAAAAATTTTTAAAGGAGCTTTCTTCTCCTTACGTAATAAAAGCGGATGGCTTGGCAGCAGGGAAAGGAGTGCTCATCTGTCAAACGCTGGCAGATGCAATTACTGCAGTCGAAGATGTGTTCGTTCATAATGAATTTGGAAATGCAGGAGATGCAATAGTCATCGAGGAATTTCTTACAGGAGAAGAAGCCTCAATTTTTGTTCTTACAGATGGAACGCACTATGCGCTCCTTCCGCCCGCTCAAGATCATAAGCGCATTCTCGATGGCGATCTTGGAAAAAATACAGGAGGCATGGGCGCGTATGCTCCTGCGCCTGTTGTTACTGCAGAACTTCTTCATACTATTGAAAAGGATATTGTTCGACCAACGCTGTCAGGAATGCAAGAGGATGGCATTCCATACACAGGTTGTCTCTACGTCGGATTGATGATTACAGAAAAAGGTCCGAAAGTACTTGAGTACAATTGTCGCTTTGGCGATCCGGAAACTCAAGTGGTAGTTCCGTTAATCGATGGAGATTTTGCGAACATCTGTCTCTCAATTGCAGAAGGCAAATTCAAACCTGAAGATGTAAAAATCCATAAAGCCTGCGCTGTCTGTGTCGTTATGGCGTCGCAAGGTTATCCCGATGAATATGAAACTGGAAAAACGATCTACGGATTAGAAAATGTTTTACCAGAGGAAGGTACCATTGTTTTCCATGGCGGCACGCGTCGTGAAGGAAATGAAATTGTAACTGCAGGCGGCAGAGTTTTGAGCGTTACCGCTATCGGATATCAGAATGAACTTGAACAAACAATTCAGCTGGCGTATCGAGCTGTTGACAAGATTACCTTTGACGGCGCATACTATCGAAGCGATATTGGGAAAAAAGCGCTGAAACATTTGAAACAATCGTAAATAACCGGCACTTGAACTCATTATTCCATAAAAATTTATAGTAAGGAAATTCTATGAATATACTCGTTACCGGAGGCGCAGGATTTATCGGCTCACATGTTGCCGATGCATACATTGAAGAAGGACATCGTGTTATTATCGTTGATAATCTTTCGAGCGGATCGTTGGAGAATGTTAATCCGAAGGCAAAATTTTACCAGCTCGATATTCGGGATGAACATATTGAAGAAATATTCCAGAAAGAAAAGATCGACGTCGTCAATCACCATGCGGCGCAGATGGATGTTCGGCGTTCTGTTGCCGAGCCTCAGTTTGATGCATCTGTGAACATTCTTGGTGGACTTAATGTGTTTGAGAATGCAAAGAAGTACGGCGTAAAGAAATTTATTTTTTCTTCTACTGGAGGAGCAATTTATGGCGAGCAGGATTACTTTCCAGCCGATGAGGAACATCCTCTTCGTCCGCTCTCACCGTATGGTATTACAAAACTGGCGACAGAAAAATATCTTTTCTACTATAAAGCTGTCCATGGAATCGACCATGTAATTCTTCGTTATGCTAATGTCTATGGACCGCGACAGAATCCGCATGGCGAAGCGGGAGTCGTATCAATTTTCTGTAATAAACTTATCAAAGGCGAACAGCCTATCATCAATGGAGATGGCAAACAAACCCGGGATTATGTTTTTGTTGGAGATGTTGTAAAAGCAAATGTTCTGGCGCTGAAATACAACGGAACAGACATTTTTAACATTGGCACCGGGAAAGAAACAGATGTGAATTTTCTTTTTGACACGCTTGCTAAAATATTGAACCCTCAGTTTACTCGGAAGCATGGACCTGCAAAACAGGGCGAGCAGCAGCGGAGCGTTATTAGCTCAAAAAAGATACAGGAAAAATTAGGATGGCAACCGACAGTTACAATCGATGAAGGGTTGCGACGAACAGCGCAATATTTTCAAGAAAAATACAAGAAGTAAAAATGATTTTCGATTTTCTTTTTAAGTAGGATAATCGAACTGTGGAATGGTTACAGTAAATGGATTAGAAAATCTAGGGTATACACCAGAGGTTGCTCAAGAGGCTGAACCGTATATTTCAGAAGGATATATCATTGCGCGTGTTACTCAAGAATTACGACAACGGTACCTTATTCGTACCGAAGCGCTCGAAGTTTCTGCCGAAGTATCGGGACGGATGATGCATCGAGCAAATACTCGAAGTGATTTTCCTGTCGTTGGAGATTGGGTTGCCGTTACACTACACGATAATAATTCCCATGCAATTATACACCATATTCTTCCGCGAAAGACCATTCTACAACGTCGTTCGCCTGGAAAACGCATCGAACAACATATTATTGCAACAAATATTGATGCAGTCTTCATTCTTCTTCCATTAAATCAAGAATGGACAAGGGGCACACTCGAACGCTATCTCATTCTTGTTCGTCAAAGTGGAGCGCAGCCGTACGTTTTGTTAAGTAAGAGGGATCTCTGCACAGAAGAAAAAGCAAATGAAATAATAAAACTTGTGGAGAGTGTTGTTAATAGCAGTGAGTTAATTTTATCGTACTCTTTGTATTGTCCTGAAGATATTGCACATATTTCTTCTCTCTTAAGACCTGGAGTAACCTTTTGTTTGCTTGGTCCATCGGGAGCCGGGAAATCGTCGCTCATCAATGCGCTTGTAGGGAAAGAAATACTTGCCACCGGTGAAGTTCGTTCTTATGATGCAAAAGGACGCCATGTTACAACTATCCGTCAATTGGTTGTGCTCGAAGCTGGTGGAATACTGATTGACACACCGGGTTTGAGAGAGTTGGGGCTTTGGGAAATTGAAGACGGACTCATTGAAACTTTTGATGATATTGTTACGATAGCCGAAGGATGTCGTTTCCGGGATTGTACTCATACTCACGAACCAGATTGCGCTGTACGGAAAGCTGTTGAAGAAGGAGAACTTTCGTCGGAGCGATATCAGAATTATATTCGATATCAAAAGGAGCTATTAGAACTTTCGTCTGCAATAGATCCGGGGAAGCGGAAAAAACAACGAGAGCTTGAAAAGAAACGCATCGCGGAAGAGAAGTCAAAGTACCATAGACGGAACAAATAAGTAGTTCTACCTACTTTTGAAGTTTGAAACACATCTTGCATTTCATTACAATATTCGTACTTTGAAGCAAAGAGCAAAAAAAGTTAAGGAATTAAAGTGGGGTAACAATGCATTCTTTAGCGCAAACGCTGGCAGATGCACTACAGGAAGAATACAAAGCACAAAAAGAGAATCTCCGGACCATTTCTCTCTTTAGTGGGAAACGACTTCTCTCTTTTGCAGGTCATACATACTATCAGTTTGAGATTCCAGAGGAAAGTCTTCCCAATAATATTGAATTAGCTCATTTTGCTTTTGGCGTAAAAGAACCTGTGGCAATGAAAGGGAATATCATCGAGCTAAGGAATCAATTCCTTATTGTTGCTCTTCCAATAGATTTTGGTCCCGATTTGCCAGAGATCAAGTGCCAGTGGAATATCGATGAAGAGTATCGGTCTGTGCTTGAAATACTTAGCACATATAACGTGCAATCAGATCTTGCATCGGTTCTTTTTGAGCCAAATCCATCAATGAATTCGCATATTGTTTCTATTGAGCCACGCTATCCCGCGCAAATCTTTCCAGAGCAACGAGAGGCTCTTGAAAAAATTCTTCACAATAAAGTTACCGTGCTCTGGGGACCAATTTCATCGGGGAAATCGTATACGCTTGCACTTGCCGCTGTTACGTACGCTGCGGCCGGAAAGAGCGTTCTTCTTGTTACGCCGACGAATACTTCCACCGATTCGATCTTCAAACAGGTTGTTGCACTTTTGCATCAGTTTGAATTCGGATTTGGACATGAATGTACGCGGTATGATCTTCCATCGCCGGAATTAGTCGAAGATATTGCTCCGTACTCATTTGAGCTTGAAATTGAAAAATTGAAAGAAGAAAAGCGTGCAGTGTTCAAAGAGCGAATCTCTCTGATGGAAAAATACTGGAGCGTAAAACGGAAGCAAGTACTTAACGAGCATTTTTACACATCGATACAAAACTTGCGTGAACAGGTCTCGATGATCAAGGAAGAGATTACCAGAGTTGAAAAAGATATTGCCCAGTACTCTGCGCAACTTGAGGAAAAACCGGAGGCCTTTTTATTTCAGCGTGTGAAGAGAACTGCTGCGAGAGAAGAACGTGAGATAGTCCAAAAGAAACTCACTGTTGCGCGTCAAGAGCAGAAACGATTGACGCAACTTCAAAAAAAGTTAAGCGAGGAAATTACACTCAAAGAATTGGGTTCGCCAATCACTGTAGAAGAATGGAAAGAGTATCGTGAAGCCGTTAAACAAATAGACGAACTTGGCGGAGTCGACGCTGTTCAGAAAAGTATTGATGACTTTTTGACCGTGAACGAGAAGATGGTGTTCCTTGGCAAGAGGCTTGTCTGTACAAATGTTGCATCAATTTTCTGTAATTCAGATGTTCACGAACGACAGTACGATATGGTGCTTGTTGACGATGCGCAATGTGTGCAGTTGCCATCGCTCTTTGCATTGGCAACGATGGCTCGAGAGAAATGTGTCATTGCTGGCGATCCATTTCAAGTTCAAGCTGAAGTGTATGCAACTTCTCCAGCGGTTCAGGAATGGGTTCAACGAGATATTTTTCTCTATCTAATTCAAACAAATGAACTCCACAAAATGTTCTCCTGGACGGAGCAGAACAATGAGTGGGTTGTTCAAATGAAATCGCATATTGCAGCATCTTCCAAAGTCTCATCGTTCATTGCTTCCGTCGTATATGACGATACGGTTACGGTATTTATGCCGACGAAACATACAGGGAAATTATTCTTCATAGATACATCCGATGAAAATCCGGAGTGTAAACAATACCTTGGAAAAAAACGTATTCTTCCATACAATGAGTACCATACGAAGGTTGTCATAAACTGTGTGAAGCATGCTCTTCTTAAAAATCATAGAATTGCATCCGACCTTGGCGTTATGTTCCCGTTTGTAGGTCCAACGCTCTACACAAAACTCCAACTCAGAATGCAAGGAATGGAGAATATCGAAGTTGGTACGCCGTGGCAATTCTCTGGGAGAAGGAAAAAATCCATCATCTTTGATACAACAATGGCTGGCGTTGATTATACAATGCGAGCGATCGATGATAAAAAAATCGGCGAACATCATATTATTAGAATTTTCAACGCTGTTTGTTCGAGCGCTGAGGAGGACCTCTACATTATTGCAAATGTCAACCATTTCAAGTCGCTCTATCAAGATCGATTGTTCACGCGACTCTTACTTCTTCTCTATGCTGGCGCCGACAACCGCGCCATATCATTTGAAGATGTACAACAGCGATTTGATGGGATGGATGTGAGAAAGCGCGCATCATTATTCGCATTGAATAGAGACAAGAATATTCGTCGTTTAGACTTATCGCACAGCGCAATAGAAGATGACGCTGAATTTGCTCTCCAGATGAAAATGATGGCATCGAGGAAGTCAGAGACACAAATGCCAACGACGGCAGATTCTCTCGAAAAGGGAATTTATGAAGCAGTGAATCGCGTGCTGGGTTACTGGAAGGATATCAATTTGCTTGCTCAGTTTGCAGGATATGAATGCGTATTTCATAATTCTCTTCCTGCAGAACGTATGGTACGGTCTCTCCCCTTTGAAAGCAGCGACAATGAAAAGCAATTTAGAAAAGTAATTGAACAATGGAATCATCTGCTCTACGAACTTTCCGGCGAGAATAATCCTTCCTCTGAATTTTGCTCTTCGAAGAATATGGAGACTCGAACACGTACCGATGTGTTCAAACTCAATGCGGTCTTCAATGCACGCACCGATGCCCTCATACAGGAAGGGAAGCAAAAACTTACAGCAGATGTTACAAGAATCTTTCAGGAAATACTTGGCAAATCTCAACCTGCGTCATCGGAAGATTGGACGAAAGTGTACAATGGTCTTCTATCGAGAATGGAGACTTATCTTCAGTGGATCGAAAAAGAAATTCGTCAGGAATAATTCTGTTTAACCTCTTGCTTCTTGTTCAGAGGAATCTTACAATGCAAAAGAAAGTTAACATTTATTATTTATATAGAAGGGTTTGAGGTGTTGTATGAATCCCATGCTCTTTTTCAGTGAAAAGATTATTGGCGATATTGTTTTCTCAACAGAAACTATCATACTTCTTTTTTCCCTCTTCATTGTATTCGTAGTAATTGTTACGTACCTCTATGTTCACCAGAGAAAAATTTTACATCTTCAACGCAAACACGAGGAGCTAGAGGCCACTCTTGAGCGAGAACGTAACTTATTCAAAACTATTCTCGATAATATTCCAGACGCAGTGTATGTAAAAGATGTCGAGTGTCGAAAAATCTTGGCGAATAAAGCCGATCTCCGGAATATCGGGGTAACTTCCGAAGAAGAAGTAATTGGAAAAGATGATTTTGCGGTTTACCCACATGACACAGCGGCAAAATTCTATGCTGATGACAAAGAGGTAATCGAGAGCCGTGTACCGGTAATAAATCGAGAAGAAAGTTTCATTGATAAAGAAGAGAAGGAACGATGGTTGCTGACTTCAAAAATTCCCTTCCGGTCGGAAGAGGGAGACATTGTCGGTCTCATAGGCATCGGCAGAGATATTACGGAATATAAAAGGGTACAGCTCTCATTAGAAAAAGAACGAAACCACCTTCGAACCTTAATGGATAGTTTACCGGACTTAATATACTTCAAAGATGCTCAAGGGCGTTACATATTAAACAATAAAGCGCATCTTCTTTCAATTGGGAAAGAACATCAAGAAGAAGTGATTGGGAAAACGGTATTCGATTTTAATCCACCAGAGTTAGCTCAAAAGTATTACGAAGATGAAGAACAAATTATTCAAACAGGAAAACCAATGATCGACAGAGAAGAAATTGCTATCCATCGTGATACTGGTGAGCAACGTTGGCATCTTACCAGTAAATTCCCAATAAAAAATGCAGAAGGAAATATTATCGGACTAGTTGGAATTAGTCGAGATATTACTATCAGGAAAAAAGTTGAAGAAGAGCTATGGAAGACCCATGAAGATCTCGAACAGACAAACATCGAACTCAAACGAGCCAATCAGGTGAAGAGCCAATTTTTGGCAAATATGAGTCACGAAATTCGCACGCCATTGAATGCAATTATCGGAATGACGGGACTATTGTTAGGTACAGAGCTGACTAATGAACAACGGGATATGACGGAAACGATCCGAACGAGCGGTGAAGTACTTCTTTCACTTATCAATGATATACTCGATTTTTCGAAAATTGAAGCGCAGAAAATGGATTTAGAGAGTCAACCATTCGATCTTCGCCGATGTGTAGAGGAAGCCCTGGATCTAGTTACACCACGTGCGCATGAAAAAAATGTTGAGCTTACATACTCTATGGATGAGGGATTGCCAACGATAGTCGTTGGCGATTTGACACGTGTGAGACAAATTCTAGTGAATCTCCTTAGCAATGCAGTAAAGTTTACAGAGAAAGGCGATGTCAATGTTTCGGTAACAGGGCAATTGCGCGATCACTATAAATTTTTGCTTCACTTTGCTGTAAAAGATTCGGGCATAGGAATTCCTGTCGATAGACAGAGTCGGCTGTTTCAGATGTTCACGCAGGTCGATTCATCGACGACCAGGAAATATGGTGGTACCGGACTTGGGCTTGCTATTAGCAAGCGATTAAGCGAATTAATGGGCGGAACGATGTGGGTCGAAAGCTCTGGGATTCCAGGAGAAGGATCGACATTTCACTTTACAATTATTGTAGGCATTACAGCTGAAGATATCACTACAAATGATGTTACAAGTTTGCTTGGGAAAAAAATATTGATTGTGGATGATAATAAAACCAATCGTGAGATATTGACCCATGTTACTGCTTCGTGGAGTATGAAACCGACTGCTGTTGCTTCTGGACATGAAGCGCTTGCATTGTTCGACAAGGGAGAAGAATTTGATCTTGCAGTCCTTGATATGCAAATGCCAGAAATGGACGGACTTATGCTTGCCGATGAAATCAAGAAGAGACCACAAGGGAAACCAATTCCATTGGTGCTTCTTTCGTCGCTTGGATATCGTGAAGCAGAAGCTGAAAAACCTCGCTTTGCAGCCTCTCTTACAAAGCCTGTCAAACCATCAAATTTGTTTGATGCATTGAATACCGTGCTGAATCGTCAGGCGCCTGTCCGCAAGCGCACAGCAGAAAGTTCGATGAACTTTACTCCAGAAATTGGAGAGCGGCACCCGTTACGAATTCTTCTCGCAGAAGATAATGTTGTAAATCAGAAAGTTGCATTACGATTTCTAGAAAAAATTGGGTACCGCGCGGATGTTGCAGCAAATGGATTAGAAGTAATCGATGCTCTCAAGCGGCAGACGTACGATGTTGTCTTAATGGATGTTCAAATGCCAGAAATGGACGGTGAACAGGCAACCATTGAAATCCGGAAACAATTTTCACCTGAAAAGCAGCCTCGTATAATTGCGATGACAGCGAATGCTATTGTTGGAGATCGTGAGCACTATTTATCAATTGGAATGGATGATTATATTACAAAACCAGTACGATTGGAAGATTTAGTACGAGCTTTGATGGAAAGTCATTCGCTTGAATCTCTTCCCTCCTTAGGTATCGATACGAAAGCTAAATCTCAACACTCAGAGGAATGAGATAAATAGACAGTTTGTTGTAAGATTATTCCTTGTCATTGTCTTTCTTCTGTATTATTGCCGCTTAGATTATTTTTTTTCGACAGAAACAAATTCCAATCAGAAACGTTATTTAATCATGCGCGTGTAAATTATAGAACTTCTTTTAACCAACTTTTTGAAAGGAATTATATGAAGCGAATATTGTGTTTATGCTGCGGGGTTTTGTTTCTTATTGTTGGTACTATTTTAGAGGCGCAGATACCTGCTTTTCCTGGAGCAGAAGGTTTTGGAAAATATGCAACCGGCGGTCGTGGTGGAAAAATTTATTATGTTACAAATTTGAATGATTCTGGTCAAGGAAGTTTAAGAGAAGCTGTAGCAGCCAGTGGCGCAAGAACGGTGATATTTAAAGTTTCTGGTACTATAGAACTTCACTCTCCTCTCCAAATTACTGAACCGAACATTACCATTGCTGGACAAACAGCTCCGGGAGATGGAATTTGTTTAAGGAATTATACGCTCGATATAGCTGCAGACAATGTCATTATTCGGTTTATTCGAAGCCGCCTTGGCGATGTTGCACGTTATCAGGATGATGCAGTTCATTGCCTCAAAGGTAAGAATATAATTCTCGATCATTGTTCCTTCAGCTGGTCAGTCGATGAAGTGGCATCATTCTATGACAAGGCAGAAAGCCTTACGGTACAATGGTGCATTATTAGCGAAAGTCTTAATAACTCTGTCCATGTCAAAGGAGAACATGGTTATGGCGGAATTTGGGGAGGAATTCGAACAACATTCCATCATAATCTTTTAGCGCATCACACAAGTCGGAATCCAAGATTTAATAACGGAAATGTTCATCGTCCGACGGAACATATTGATTGTGTGAACAATGTTATCTACAACTGGGGATTTAATAGCGCATATGGTGGCGAGTTGGGGAAGCATAATCTTAGATTCAATTACTATAAACCAGGCCCGGCGACTAGAGAAAATGTTAGAAGTCGTATTGTCGAGCCATGGGATTCCACAGGATTGTGGTACGTTGATGGGAATGTTGTTGAAGGAGACTCTGTTGTTAGTTTGAATAATTGGGAAGGCGGAGTTCAAGGGAAATATGCATCTTATTTTCGTGAGCATCGTGTTCAGACGCCATTTGAATTTGCCCCAGTAACAACGCAAAAACCTGTGGAGGCTTTTCATCTTGTGCTACAATATGCAGGCGCTTGCGTTCCAAAACGCGATAAAGTAGACGAACGAGTTCTTGATGAAACTAGAACAGGAACAGCTCACTTTGGCAAACAGTATGGCGGCGGAGGAAAGGGAATTATTGATTCTCAGGAAGATGTTGGCGGTTGGCCTGTATTAAACTCGGCGCCTGCTCCTGTGGATTCCGACAATGATGGAATTCCAGATAGTTGGGAACGCAAACATAAATTAAACTCACATAATCCGGCAGACGCTGCACAGCTTAACTCCGATGGATATACGATGTTAGAAGTTTACCTCAATAGCCTTGCTGTTAAAGCTATGCCTTGATGGATTGCATTTTTATCATCTGAATGTAAGAATAAAGCACGGCGCTTCGATTGCCGTGCTTTTTATTTTAAACCAGATTATGCAATAAAGGTACATTAAAAATTTAAGGTGAAGTAAAGTAATAACATAGATAACAAAAGAGAAAATCAAATTGGTGGCTTCGATACGGACTAACGTCTTACTTACTCACAGTCTGGAAATCGGTCGCCGAGGTACATGAAAAGGGTATAAGGCAACAGTTCAACATTTTGGGGGCACTGACCTAAGAAAAATATGGAAGTAAAACGAGGTGAACGAAGCGTCCGCACAAAATTCTGTTTGAGTCTCGCGCTTCTTAGCGAGACGAGTTTATTTTGTGCAGCAGAGTGAGCCGATGTTTTACCCATATTTTTCTTCAGTCTTGAACTTTTGGTTCTTTTCTTTCAAGAGAAAAGAACAGTAAACGATATATTTAAAGATATATTGCATTGTTTTTAAACGCGTTTTAACCCACGGGTAAACCCGTAGGTTGCAATTGGGGTTGCCCATCTCAACTATCGTCAGGAATCGGTTGCCGAGTAGCTGTAAGGTGTATCGAGCCAACGTACTTCTCTGGTTTTTTTACCCACGGGTGAACCTGCGGTTTGCAATTTTTTTCTAACCGGCACGTCACAAAAATCGTATTTAAATTTGTGAGTAAAGGACTCAGTTTTCTTGACAAACGTAGAAGTTTCTTTTATATTGGACACGAGATTTTTTCCCTTACAAAATCTATGCGTGGTTGGTTGAGATATGCTTACAGAATTTGGTAAAATCCTTTTATTTTTTATTTTTGGAGCTTTGTTAGTCGGAGCAGGATTGATAACAGCGTGGCTCTTGCGCCCATCTCAATCGTATCCTGAAAAGGACTCAACGTATGAATGCGGCGAAGAGCCAATCGGGAGTCCATGGATTCGCGTCAATATACGGTTCTACGTCGTTGCATTGATATTCTTAATTTTTGATGTCGAGGTAGCCTTCCTTTTTCCATGGGCATTAGTGTATAAGAATTTTGGTGTATTTGGATTCCTTGAAATGGTAGTTTTTCTTTTCATTCTTTTTGTTGGATATGCTTATGTGTGGGTAAAAGGCGACCTCAACTGGGATAAGCCGCAACCCTTGGTGCCAACGATAAAGAAACAAAACCAATCTGAATCAACAGAACAAACAGCAATGAAATCAGCGGAAGAAGCGTAAAATCTGGAGAGTGAGTTGTGGGATTATTAGATCAGCGATTTAGCGACGGAAATGTTATTATTACATCCATAGATTCTCTTTTCAACTGGGCGCGACTTTCATCCCTCTGGCAAATGCAATTTGGGCTTGCCTGCTGTGCAATCGAGATGATGGCAGCATCGGCATCTCACTTTGATATGATGCGATTCGGAGTTATTCCACGCGCCACCCCTCGTCAAACCGATGTTATGTTTGTTGCTGGAACTGTATCAATAAAAATGGCGCAGCGTATTAAGCGTTTGTATGATCAAATGGCTGAACCTCGTTATGTCATTTCGATGGGGAGTTGTTCGAATAGCGGCGGTCCATACTGGGAACACGGATACCATGTGCTCAAAGGAGTTGATAGAGTTATTCCTGTTGATGTTTATGTGCCTGGTTGTCCACCACGACCCGAAGCATTGCTTGAAGGCATTATAAAATTGCAGGAAAAAATTCGTCGCGAAAGCTTAGTGCAGAAGAAATTAGAGAAATAATAATGACGGCAGAAGAAATTCTTCACATACTTCAACAAAAATTCGGAGATGCAATTGTTGGCTCTAAGCTTGATGTAATGCAACCGTGGATTCAAGTTGCGCCAAATGCTACAAAGGATATTTGCGCTTTCTTGTGCGATGATCCGTCTCTGAATTTTGATTCTCTAATGTGTCTCAGCGGTGTTGATTGTAACAATGGTACATTTGGAGTTGTTTACCATCTCGCCTCTACAGTATTGAAACATAAAATTGTTCTCAAAGTAATTGTTCCAAAAGAAAATTTGCACGTACAAAGTGTTAGCGCAGTGTGGGGAACGGCGAACTGGCACGAGCGCGAAGCGTTTGATATGTTTGGAATTATTTTTGATGAGCATCCAGACTTACGACGCATTCTCTTGCCTGATGATTGGGAAGGGCATCCGCTGCGAAAAGATTATAAAGTTCAAGAGTTTTACCATGGAATAAAGGTGTCATCTTAAGACTATGAAGACAGTTTTTCAACAATCGCCGACGCTTCCGACAGATTACACTGTAGCTCCTGGTAAGATTACGACTACAACCGGGAAGACCATTCGTACTGAGGAAATGATTATCAATATGGGACCTCAGCATCCCTCGACTCACGGAGTGCTTCGGCTGGAAATTGTTGTTGATGGTGAAATTATTTTAGATTGCATTCCCCATATTGGCTATCTACACAGATGTTTTGAGAAGCAAGCTGAGCATATGACGAACTATCAGCAGGTTATCCCATACGCCGACAGGATGGATTACTGTTCAGCAATTACAAATGAGTGGGGATACGTGCTGGCTGTTGAACGAATGTTAAAGATTGAGGTGCCGGAGCGAGTGGAATACATTCGTGTGATTATGGCTGAGCTTCAACGTATTGCAAGCCATCTTATCGCTGTGGGTACTTATGCAATTGATTCGGGGGCATATACACCGTTCCTCTATTGCTTCATCGACCGTGAGAAAATTCTCGATTTGTTTGAAATGACATGTGGCGCACGGCTACTGTACAATTATTTCTGGATTGGTGGATTATCCCACGATTTGCCACCGCAATTTATTGAGAAGGCGAAGGAATTTTGCAAATATTTTCGTCCTCGCATTAAAATGGTGAACGATTTGTTCACGTATAATGAAATCTTTGTGAAGCGCACTGCAAATGTTGGTGTGCTTCCGAAAGATGTGGCAATCAATTATGCTGTAAGCGGTCCTCAACTGCGTGGCTCAGGAGTAAATTGGGATTTGCGAAGAGACGATCCTTATTCTGTTTACCACAAATTCGAATGGGAACCGCAAGTTGGAAAAGGAGAGATTGGCACGGTTGGAGATTGCTGGAACAGACACATTGTACGAATGCGTGAAATGGAACAAAGCGTCAATATTATAGAGCAGGCGCTTGCTGGACTTCCGTCCGGCGATGTCCAGTCCGCTATTCCAAAACGTATTCGTCCGGAGAAGGATGCAGAAATTTATGTTCGTACGGAATCGCCTCGTGGTGAACTTGGATATTATATTATCAGCGATGGCTCGACGAGTCCGTTTAGAGTAAAAGCTCGAGGTCCTGCATTTGTCAACTTAAGTGTTCTTCCTGAAATAGTACGAGGCGCAATGATAGCGGATTTAATACTCATTGCCGGAAGTATTGATATCGTCTTGGGTGAAGTAGATCGGTAAATTGGTTATGGTCGAATTCCTACAAAATATTTTTACAAATGATATTGTGATTACAGTGCTGCTCAGCGCTATTCCGCTTGTGTTTATAATAGCCTATGTCTTAGTCGTACTCTACACCGAAATGAAAATATCAGCCCATATTCAGGATCGGTTAGCGTATATGATTACTGGATGGCACGGAGTACTTCAGCCAATTGCTGATATGGTGAAGTTGCTCTTGAAGGAAGATATTATTCCAGAACGTGCGGATCGGTTGCTCTTTCGGTTAGCTCCATACATTACCTTTGCAGCTACCTATGCAACGTATGCAGTTATTCCTTTCTCGAGCATTTACATTGGCGCGAATATACAATTGGGTGCGTTTTTCATTCTGGCTTCGAGTTCATTGGTTGTGATTGGAATACTCATGGCGGGATGGTCATCGAACAACAAATGGTCGCTCATCGGCGGCTTACGTTCAGCAGCGCAGATGATTAGCTATGAAATACCAACCGCCCTTGCGATTATCATTGCTGTTGTCATTACAGGTTCGATGAATTTGCAGGATGTAACAATTTTTCAAGATGGCGGAATTCAAAACTGGTTAATCTTTGGCGGTCCATTCCCTTTGACGAAAAAATTACTTCTGCTTCCATTTACAATTATTACTTTCATTATTCTCTTTATTGCTTCGATTGCGGAAGTCAATCGTACGCCATTCGATTTACCGGAGGCAGAATCAGAATTGGTGCAGGGATTTTTTACAGAGTACAGTGGACTGCGGTTTGCAATGTTCTATTTATCCGAATACGCAAATCTCTTTGTAGTCTCCGCTGTTGTGGTGTCGCTCTTCCTCGGCGGCTGGTCGAGTCCTTTTGGCTCTTTTATGTCAGGACCTGTTTGGGGAATTTTCTGGTTTGTTACAAAATCGTATCTCCTTGTGATGCTTCAAATCTGGATACGATGGACTTTGCCGAGAATTCGGGTTGACCAACTAATGCATGTTTCATGGAAAGTATTGACTCCATGGCTCTTTGTATGTTTACTTGCGGTAGGCGGAATCCTTGTAATGGTATGATAGGAATTCAATGTCAGCAGTAGCAACATATTTCAAAAATATATTCCATGCCCTCTACACAGTACTCGTGGGTATGAAAATTACGGGAAGTCGCTTATTTAAGCGCTCAGTTACCATTCAATATCCTTATGTAAAGAAGGCAATCCCCGAACGAGCTCGGAATCGTTTGTATGTTAATATTGATGATTGCATTGGATGCAATCAGTGTGGAATGGCGTGTCCAGTCGATTGCATTACGATTGATACTATTAAATCAACTCCCGATGTTGATCTGGGAATGACATCGAAAAATACAAAGAAGCGACTCTATATTGCGAAGTTCGATATTGATTTTGCAAAGTGCTGTTTCTGTGGATTATGTACATATCCTTGTCCAACAGAATGTATCTATATGACCGATGTGTATGAGTATAGCGAGTATGAACGCAGGAATTTAATTTATAGTTTTGCAACAATGACGCCAGAAGAAATTGAAATGGCTGAAGCGAAATTGAAACAGTACGAAGCCGAACAGGCGGCGAAAAAATCAGCTCCACCAATTCCGCCAAAGCCATCGCAACCTTCCAATCCATCTGATGGTTCAACGGCGTCATGATATTCAAAGAGTGAAAGAACTATGGATCTTTATACGATCATCTTTTATGTTTTTGTTGTGATGACGCTGTTCGCAGCCGGCGTTGTTGTCTTTACACGCCATATTGTACGTGCCGCATTTGCATTGCTCTTTGCATTCTTTGGCGTTGCTGGATTGTATGTTTTTCTCTTAGCGGATTTCCTTGCTGTCGCTCAACTGCTCATTTACATTGGCGGAATTTTAGTGCTCATTCTCTTTGGCGTTATGCTGACAAGCAGGCAACTCAATGTTGATGTGAAAACAGGTACGATTCATATTTTTCCAGCTGTTATTGCTGTTGCCGCAATTGCAGGTACGCTCATCGGAATTATCTTATCGTATGATTGGACAGAAGTAAAAGCTCCTGCAACTGTTGAGACCACAGCACAACAGTTGGGTGAAATGCTCTTATCAGAGTATGTATTGCCTTTTGAAATTACTTCTGTTGTTTTAATGGTAGCTCTCGTTGGAGCAGTAATGATTGCTCGACGTGATAATAAACAAATTCGTATGAAGTAAAGGAGGATGGAATCAATGGCAGCGACTCTTGAGTGGTTAAAACATCCAGGACTTCAACATTTTCTTATTGTTGGTGGAATTCTGTTCGCACTCGGTTTATATGCTGTGCTTACAAGAAAAAATGGTATTATGGTTCTGATGGGAGTGGAATTGATCCTCAATGCTGCTAACATCAACTTTATTGCCTTTTCGCGCTATAGCGCTCGTGCGCTCGATGGTCAGATGTTCGCTCTCTTTGTAATAGTCCTTGCAGCAGCAGAAGTCGCTATTGCACTGGCAATTGTTTTAAATATCTTCCAGAACTTTAATACTATTAACATTGATGAAATCGATAAATTGAAAGAGTAAATGAATCGGTGATTCCAATCTATGACTTCTGATATTCTCATAACGCTCAGTCTTTTGGTTTGGTTACTTCCGCTGGCGAATTTCGCTGTTTTAATTTTCTTTCATCGGCGAATTCCTCGCAGCGGCGATTGGCTTGCAACATCGGTTGTGTTTGGAACGCTCATTCTCTCTTTCATCATTCTTATTACCAAACTCACCGTATATCCTGAGCAAGTTCTACAGGCAGTGTACCGCTGGGTTGATTTTGGCAATGTTCCAGGCTTCGGGCGTTTATCTATTGAAATTGGAATTACCATAGACAATATCTCGGCAATCATGGCAACAGTAGTTTGCATCGTCAGCTCATTGGTGCATCTCTACTCAATTGGCTATATGCATGGAGATATACGATATGGTCGGTACTATGCCTATCTTGGAATTTTTACTTTCGCTATGCAGGGAATTGTGCTGACGAATAATTTTCTCCTGCTCTATATTTCGTGGGAATTGGTGGGATTGAGTTCATACCTTCTTATCGGTCATTGGTTCGAAAAGAAATCAGCTTCCGATGCTGCGAAGAAAGCTTTTATTGTCAATCGCTTTGGCGATGTTGGAATGTTCATCGGGATTTTGATTCTGTACGCAACATTCCACAGTTTCCGCTTCGATACCGTGTTTAATGGAGTTCGGAGTGGTGTGCTTCCTTTTGGAAGTGAAGCCTGGTTGACTGCTGCTGGAATTTTACTTTTCTGCGGCGCCGTTGGAAAATCTGCACAATTTCCATTGCACGTCTGGTTGCCCGATGCGATGGAAGGTCCAACGCCAGTGAGCGCACTCATCCATGCCGCAACGATGGTTGCCGCAGGCGTCTATATGGTTGCGCGAACTTTCCCAATGATGACGGCTGATGCGCTTCTAGTTATCACTTACATTGGAACATTTACCGCTTTTTTAGCTGCTACAATTGCAATTGTTCAAACTGATATAAAAAAGGTGCTTGCATACTCAACAGTGAGTCAGCTTGGATATATGATTATGGGATTGGGGACTGGAGCATACACGGCTGGATTTTTCCACCTTACAACCCATGCAATGTTTAAAGCTGGATTATTCCTTGCGGCAGGCTCAGTTATTCATGCAATGCAGCACTCGCTTCAAAGTCTCAATGATAATCAGACTGATGCGCAGGATATTCGGAATTTAGGTGGATTGAAGGAGAAGATGCCAATTACTTTCTATTCATTTCTGATGTACACGCTGGCAATCTCTGGTATTCCGTTGACATCAGGGTTCCTCAGCAAGGATGAAATTCTTGCTGGTACATTAGTCTTTGGAAAAATGACAGGTCATACAATTATTCCAATTGTTGCGTTCTTTGTAGCTGGTTTAACTGCATTTTATATGTTTCGTCTTCTGATTCTTGTCTTCTTAGGTAAGCACGCAAATGAACAACGAATCGAACATATCCATGAATCGCCTGCTGTCATGACAATTCCGCTTGTAGTATTTGCTGTATTGTCTTTCTTTATTTTCTTTAGCTTTAATCCATTCAACGCTTCTTCTGGATGGTTTGAGCATGCAGTAGAGCGCCCTGAGTTTGTTGTGCCAGCCTCGGTTGCAGCTGCTTCGACGGCTCAGTTTGAAGGAGTCCTTCATGGAATGCACACTCCTGCAATGCTAATTTCTCTTACAGTTGTATTGATAGGAATTGCGCTTTCCTTCGGTACATACTATTGGAAGAAAATTAACGCTGATGCGCTTGCTCAAAAATTTTCGTGGCTATATAAATTTCTCTATAATAAATGGTACATCGATGAAATTTATGAAGCAATTATCGTCAATGGCACAAAAGTATTCTCTCGCATTCTTGGTTGGATTGATTCGACGATTGTTGATGGCGTAGTGAACGGCGTAGCGAAACTTACCGTTGGTATCGCTCACGGCGTGCAGAAAACGTGGAAGTTACAATCTCTTCCAGCTATTCTATACATTATTGCTACTGCGCTCTTGTCGCTTTACATAGGTTGGGAAGCAATGCTTCTCTTCATTCCAGATACCAGCTCGGTCCTGATTGTGATTGAGTATGGAATTCTTGGATTAGCAGTATCGGCTCTTACATTCTTTTTATTCTATAAAGGAGTTGGCGGTTTCGATACAACAATCATCGATGGAGTGGTAAATCTCGTTGCATCGGTATCAGGGTTGTTAGGACTTGTAGTGAGACGTTTGCAAACAGGAAAAGTTCAAACATATATTCTGTGGGTACTTTTTGGTGTCATTATCTTTTTCCTCTGGTTTAGTTGAGTAAAGTGAAGTGGACTGATAAAGGAGTTTGAGTACTATGACGTTTGAAATATTTGGTATAGGAATATTAAGCTGGATCACATTTTTACCGATTGTCGGAATGGTAATTGTGCTCCTGCTGCCGAAAGAATCTCGGAGCGCAATCAAATGGACTGCCGTTGTCATTACCACAGTGCAGGTAGTATTTGCGGCGCTCATCTACTTTTATTTCGACCGTACCCTCACCGGAATCAATTCCGAAGCAGGAATGCAATTCGTCGAGCGTGGAACATGGATAGATATTCAAAGTGCGACATCGTTCGGAAGAATTCACATTGATTATTTTTTGGGGATCGATGGCGTAAGTGCGCCGATGATTATTCTCACTGCTCTCATTAGCTTCATTGCAGTTTTCGCTTCATGGAATATTGATAAGGCATTCAAAGGTTACATGGCAATGCTTCTGTTGCTCGATACAGGAATGATGGGCGTGTTTGTAGCGCTCGACTTTTTCCTCTTCTATGTATTCTGGGAATTGATGTTACTGCCAATGTACTTCCTCATTGGAATTTGGGGCGGACCAAGACGTGAATATGCAGCAATTAAGTTCTTTCTCTACACTTTAGCAGGAAGCGTTTTAATGCTGCTCGCAATGTTGGCGCTCTACTTTAGCGTTGTAGTTGTCGATCCTGCAACGGGAGAACGAATGCACACATTCAATATGCTGGCAATGATGAATCCTCAAAATTATGAGCCCAATTCACTCTTAGGAGGCGTTGGCACTTCGTTGCGGGCGTTGACGTACATTGCGTTATTTATTGGATTTGCAATCAAGGTTCCAATCTTTCCATTCCATACATGGTTGCCGGATGCGCACGTCGAAGCGCCAACAGCCATCAGCGTTATTCTTGCTGGAGTTCTCTTGAAGATGGGCACGTATGGATTGATTCGGATTAGCTATCCGATGTTTCCGGATATGGCGCAACGCTATACAGTTCCTCTTGCTGTGCTTGCGGCGATCAATATTATTTATGGAGCGCTCTGTGCAATGGCGCAAAAAGATTTCAAGAAACTGATAGCATACTCCAGCATTAGTCACATGGGAATTGTGCTGCTTGGAATTGCAGCATTGAATACACAAGGAATGCTCGGCGCAGTACTGCAGATGTTCAACCATGGTACCATTACAGCAATGCTCTTCTTGATTGTCGGCGTGATTTATGACCGCGCCCATACGCGAGACATTGATAGTTTTGGCGGTCTGGCGCTTACAATGCCAAAGTACACGGGCATTGTTACCGTTGCATTCTTTGCAGCTCTTGGTTTACCTGGTTTGAGTGGATTTGTCTCTGAGGCATTCTCATTCTTAGGAGCATTTCAACGTGAAAGCATTCGGGTCATTACGATAATTTCAACTCTTGGAATTATACTGACAGCAGCATATATGTTGTGGACGTTGCAACGTGTATTCTTGGGACAGCCAAATGAAAAATGGGTTTCGCTTCCCGATGTCAATGCTCGCGAAATCTTTACGCTTGTTCCGTTAGCCATCATTGTTCTTGCGCTTGGAATTTATCCATCGCTGATGCTCGATATTATGACGCCATCGATCAACCATTTAGTTGAGGTTGTTACGAAAGGCGCTGCTGTTGCTGCAGCCGTAATCCATTAAATCGAAATAGAGTACAGATGATGATATCAGAAATCATTTATCAGCAGTTACAATTCTTCCTTCCTGAAATAGTTCTTGTGGGAACATTCTGCGTAATTCTTCTTACAGGACTTATTGCGCCGAAGAAGGCGTCGCTGTTAGCATGGATAACATTTATCGGACTTGCTCTATCATTTGTGTTTGTGCTTCGACAATTTGGACACAATGAATCTCTCTTCTCAGGCATGATTGCTCTCGATCCTTTTGCTGTGTTCTTTAAGATTTTTTCGATTGTCTGCGTGGTTTGTATTATCCTCTTCTCTCAATTCTCAAATGAGGTGCTTCAAACAGTAAAGCGAATATCGGAATATTATGCACTTCTTGTTGCAATGACGCTTGGAATGTTTTTGATGGCGAGTGCCACTCATTTACTTATGATGGTGCTGGCAATGGAACTCACGAGTCTTTCTGCTTATGTGCTTGCCGGTTATACAAAAGAGGCGCTCGATTCGAGTGAAGCATCGTTGAAGTACATTATTTACGGAGCCGTTTCCACAGGAATTATGATCTACGGCATCTCATTCCTCTTTGGACTGACCGGTGCGTTGCAGTACAATACTTTAAATTATGTTCTTTCCACCACGGTAATTTCTCCCTTACCTCTGGCGTTTGTAATTATTTTGATGTTGGTAGGATTTGGATATAAAATTTCAGCAGTGCCATTCCATTTCTGGACGCCCGATGTGTATGAAGGAGCTCCAATTACAATTACCGCCTTGCTCTCCGTCGCATCGAAAGCTGCAGGATTTGCCATGCTCATTCGGTTTTTTGTTACTGTGTTCGTTGACCCATTCTCATCGCTATTAGCTGGCAAGTGGATGAGTCTTGCGCAGGTCGATTGGCAATTACTCATTGCAATCCTATCGGCGTTAACAATGACGCTTGGTAATCTTGTAGCGATATGGCAGGATAACTTAAAGCGACTTCTTGCTTACTCGAGTATCGCTCACGCAGGGTATATGTTAATGGGCGTTGCAGCGCTTACGGATAAAGGAATAACGGCGGTCCTGATTTATTTTGTAATGTACCTGTTTATGAACCTCGGCGCATTTCTCGTTGTGATGCTAGTGGCAAATAGAACCGGCAGCGAAGATATTGACACATATAAAGGACTTGGATATCGTTCCCCACTTCTTGCAACTTCAATGGCAATATTTCTTATCTCATTGACCGGCATTCCGCCGACAGCTGGGTTTATTGGCAAGCTTTATTTATTTGCTGCGGTCATCGATGCACGCTGGTTTTGGTTGGCGATTGTTGGTGTGTTAAACAGCGTCATTTCACTATATTACTACGCTCGAGTGTTTAGAAATATGTTTCTCCGAACTGCAGAAAAAAATACAAGCCATATTTCACTTGGAAAGATGGAAATTGTCATACTTCTTGCTTTTGTAATCCCGACGTTGGTTTTTGGATTATACTTTAGTCCAATAGTATCGATTGCGCAGGCTTCTTTAGCGATGTTAGGAGTTCGATAACCGAATTCGAGCGCTTTGTCAGTGATGTCTGTATTTGGAGTTGAAGGGAGAATTCTTTAGATTTTACACAGACCAATGAATGATAACAATCACCGTTCAGTGACCGATCAATCTTTACATATTCTCATTGTAGATGATGATGATTTTTTTGCTGACGTCGTCGCACGTCAACTTGAAGAGGAACTCCATCATACCGTAACGATTGTAACGAGTGGGAGGGACGCTCAAAATCTTCTCTCGTCTGCAGAAAATCACTTCGATATTATATTTACTGACTATGATATGCCGAATATTACCGGACTCGAACTTCTTCGGTGGATCAACGAGCAGAAGATCGAAACCCCAGTAGTAATGCTTACCGCGGCGGGGAATGAATCTGTGGCGGTAGAAGCTATGAGAATGGGAGCCTATGATTATGTCCGCAAGGAGCAATTGGATTTGAATCATCTGGGAATAATTATTAACGCGACACGTGAGCGATATGAGTTACGAATTAGCAGGGCTCTTGAAGAAGAACGAATGCGCGAGATAGCTCTAAATGCTCTTGCAACCGATAAAGTAAGAGATGTGCTCAATGCGCTTACGCCAATGTTGAACGATGCTCTTGCAAATATTCATAGCGAATTGGAAGTAGCTGGGGAAAAAATACTTAAAGATTTACCTGAGAAAAACAAAAATGAATTGAAGGATTTGCTCAAGCGGATTCAGAAGGAAACGGCATCGCTCGAAACATCAGTGAAAGGGTTGTTAGGCTTATATCGTATTCTCTACGCGCACCACGCTGAGGTCAATGAAATAGAACGCCTGAAAAGCGAAATAGAAGGGAAGAGAGAGAACTAATACTCCTTCCGTTTGAAACC